>DASTJG010000598.1:0-11384 GCA_035716785.1 Anaerolineales bacterium | reverse complement strand
GATGACTCGGCACGCTTCGTTGTTTACGGACACACCCATCACCACGAGATCACCCCGCTTGATTCATATGGTGAGCCGCCGCATGAACAAAACCAGTTCTATATCAACTCCGGAACCTGGCGCTCCTACTACAATCTGGCGGTCAAAAACCCGGCAGAGCAAAAATTCGTCCAGTACCAAACGCTTACCTATCTAACGTTCTACAAGGATGGTGAGCGAGCCGGCAGGAACTTTGAGGCCTGGTCTGGTTCGTACATATAAAAACGGTTTGCTTCACACGCCCCGCAGCTTGATACATAACAACAAGCGCGTTCTCTCGCACAAACATTGCTCCTTCATTGACTCTGACTTGTGGTTTTCATATAATGTCGGCTCATACCAACTGTTTATAGCTCAACTGGAGGTGTTTAATCCTATGAGACGCAGAGATTGGAGGTGCCCGGTCAATCAAGCTTGAACGTTTATTGTTTTTTATCTGTGTTGACAAACTGAGATTCGTTTAAAGGAGAAGAAGATTATGCGTAAGTTGTTCCCTCTCTTCAGCTTACTGGTACTCACAAGCCTTACCCTTGCTGCATGTGGTGCTCCAGTGACTGTCACACCCGTCGGCGCCGAAATCACCCCCATTGACACAATTGAACTTCCTGCAACCGGAAATGAAACCGCAACCCCCAGCGGTGAAATACCAGCCACCGGAGATGCAACGCCGACAACTGTAGCCGCACCCGTAGCCGGGGGTGAACGCCTGCAAGCCGTGTTGGATCGTGGGGAAGTGATCTGCGGTGTGCATGGAACATTCCAGGGCTTTGGATTCGTAGAAAGCGATGGTACCTGGACCGGCTTCGATGTGGACTTCTGCCGTGCCTGGGCCGCCGCCCTCTTCAACGACGCGAATGCCGTGGAATTCCGCGGCTTGAGCGCGCAGGAGCGCTTCACGGCTCTCCAATCCGGTGAGGTCGATGTCCTAGCCCGCAACAGCACCTGGACCTGGGCGCGCGACGTGGACCTAGGTCTTACCTTTGGCCCGGTCACCTTTTATGATGGTCAGGCGATCATGGCTCGCAGGGATATCGTCAGCGATCCCGCCGCGGGACTCGAGGCGCTGGAAGGTGCGAACGTCTGCGTACAGAGCGGGACCACCACAGAGCTCAACCTGACCGATCAATTCCGGGCTGCAGGAGTGGAGTTTACACCGGTCGTCTTCGAAGATCAGAATGCCGCTTTCCAGGCGTACGACGAGGGCCGCTGCGATGCGATCACTTCCGACCGCTCCCAACTGGCTACCCAGGGACAGGCTGTGCTGCAGAACTATGACGATCACGTGATCCTGGATGTGGTCATGTCGAAGGAGCCGCTCGCTCCCGCCGTCGCGGACGGTGATGCACAATGGGCGGAGGTTGTCCAGTGGGTCGTCTACGGTATGATCCAGGCAGAGGAGCTAGGCATTACCTCAGAAAATGTGGATACATTCCTCACCAGTGAAGATCCTGTTGTCCGCCGCCTGCTCGGTGTGGAGGGTGAACTCGGCGCTATGCTTGGCTTGAGCAATGATTTCATCTATCGTGTGATCAAGCTTGTGGGCAACTATGGCGAAGTGTACGACCGCAATCTCTCCACCTTCAACCTGGCCCGCGGCCAGAATGAGCTGTGGACGAATGGCGGGCTGATGTACGCCCCGCCCTTCCGCTAAATAAAACTTTGACATCGGGCGGCCTGGTTTGTGCTGGGCCGCCCGATCCATACAACATGAACATCAGCGTACTCTGGCGTGATATCCGCTTTTTGAAAATCCTGGCGCAGGTGATTTTTATCATCGCGCTGGCTGTGGTCGCGGGATATTTGTACCATAACGTCACCACCAACCTTGCCCGCCAGGGAATGACAGTGGGCTACGGGTTCATGGAAAACCCGGCCAGCTTTGGTATCGGCGAGTCGTTCATTCCTTATCAGCCCTCCGACCCTTATGGATATGCGTTGCTCGTCGGGCTGGTGAACACATTGGTCATCAGCACGCTGGGAATTGTGTTGACGACAATTGTCGGCGTGCTGGTTGGGGTGGCGCGGCTGTCGTCCAACTGGCTGATCAACAAATTCGCGGCTGCTTACGTGGGAGTGATCCGCAACACGCCGCTGCTCCTGCAATTGATGTTCTGGTATTTCGGCGTTGTGATTCAACTTCCGTCAGTGCGCGATGCAATCCGGCTGCCGGGACCCATCTTCCTTACCCAGCGCGGACTTTATTTGGTCTGGGGCGAAGGGACCGCCACGTTCCCCGCCTGGCGTGTGTATCTCATCCTTGCATTTATTTCCATTTTCGTGATCTGGTTTGCATTACGAACCATGCAGAAACATGCCGCGCTGCCGTTATCGCCCTGGTGGAATCTGGCCTATCTTTTCATTCCGATCGCGATCATCTGGCTGGGCGCCGCGCTTCAGCCCGAACCGCCATTGCAACCAGACATCCCGGAGCTCTCGGGCTTAAACTTCCGGGGCGGGCTGCGTCTGACGCCTGAATTCGCGGCGCTGCTTTTCGGACTGGTGACCTACACGGCAGCCTTTATCGCCGAGATCGTGCGCGCCGGCATCCAGGCCGTGGCGAAGGGACAGGTCGAGGCGGCGCGCTCGCTCGGGCTGACGAACAGCCAGACGCTGCGCCTGATCGTCTTCCCGCAGGCATTGCGCATCATGGTGCCGCCGGTCACGAGTCAGTATTTGAACCTCGCCAAGAATTCATCCCTAGCCATTGGCATTGGTTATCCCGACCTGTTCAGCGTGGCCGGCATCATCTTCAACCAGACAGGCGCCGTGCTTGAGATCGTCACGATCATGATGTTGAGCTATCTGAGTATCAGTCTGTTCATATCGCTTTTGATGAACATCTATAACAGACGCATTCAGCTGGTAGAGCGTTGATATGACTGCATTCGATACAGTCGAAGTACAACCTCCACGATTGACCGTGGGTCCGCTGGCCTGGCTGCGGAAGAATCTGTTCAGCACCTGGTACAACGTGGCGCTCACGCTGCTGGCTGCCTGGCTGCTCTATTTGCTCATCAAACCGGCCATCGATTGGGGAACCACCGAAGCACGTTGGGGCGTGATCGAAGCCAACCTGACGCTCTTCATGGTCGGGCAGTATCCGCGCTCTCAACTTGGGCGCGTGTGGCTGACGATCTATATTTTCGCGGGATTGCTCGGGCTGTCGTGGGGCGTATGGAAGAACGCGGCGCGTGGCTTCGCGTTGATTGCACTCAGCGCGGGTGCGGCGTTCATCGGGATCGCCCTGTTCTTCGGGTGGGATGTTTGGGATGAGTGGCTGCTGGCGGATGCCATCCTTCTGATCTTTTACTTCATTGGGCGTTATCTCCCGCGCGGAACTTTCATCACAAGTGTGGCATGGGTTTTGTATTTCCCATTCATGTTCTTCATTATTGCCGGGAACAAATACATCGCGGCCCTGCCGCCGGTCCCATCGAACCTGTGGGGTGGACTTCTGCTCACTCTGCTGCTTACCATCGTTGGCAACTTTGGCGCCCTTCCGCTCGGCATTCTGCTGGCGCTCGGACGACGCAGCAAACTCCCCGTTATTCGGTACTTTAGCATCGGCTACATCGAGCTCATTCGCGGCGTCCCGCTCATTACTATTCTTTACACGTCTTCTGTTATGCTTCCGCTCTTTCTGCCTATCGACGTGCGCCCTGATCTGGTCATCCGGGCCATGATCGGCTTCATCCTGTTCGAAGCGGCCTATCAAGCCGAGAACGTGCGTGGCGGATTGCAGGCAATCGATCGTGGACAGTACGAAGCCGCCCATGCCCTGGGGCTGAATGGGGCACAGACCACAATATTGATCATCCTGCCACAAGCGCTGCGCGCTGTCATCCCGGCGTTGTTCAACTCCTTTATCAGCCTGTTCAAGGATACGAGTCTGGTTGCCATTATCGGTCTGTTCGATGTCGTGCGAATTGCCCGCACCATCCTGGCACAGAGTGACTGGCTGGGTACCCATCGTGAAGTGTTCCTCTTCGCGTTTCTGATCTACTGGCTTTTCAACCTGGCATTCACCTACGGCAGCCGCCGTATGGAGGAAGCCCTTGGGGTAGGGGAACGATAATTTGGAGACTCTGATGAGCGAAAACAACAATCACCAAGAGATCATTATTTGTCGTGATGTGCATAAATGGTTCGGTCATTTTCATGTGCTCAAAGGGATCAGCCTCACCGTCCAGAAGGGTGAAGTGATCGTGATCTTTGGTCCTTCGGGCTCGGGCAAATCAACGTTCATTCGCTGTCTCAATCGTCTCGAAGAACATCAAAAGGGACAGATCATCGTGGACGGCATCGAGCTGGGCAATGACATCCGCAATGTGGAAACGATCCGGCAGGAAGTAGGCATGGTGTTTCAGCAATTCAATCTTTTTCCACACCTGACGGTCATCCAAAATATCACACTTGCGCCTGCATGGGTAAAGCGAGTGCCAAAGGAACAATCTCGGGAACTCGCCATGCAGCTGCTCAAGCGCGTTGGCATCCCCGAACAAGCCGACAAGTATCCCGCCCAGCTTTCCGGCGGGCAGCAACAACGTGTCGCCATTGCACGCGCACTGGCCATGCAGCCGCGCATCATGCTCTTCGACGAACCGACCTCCGCCCTCGACCCGGAGATGATCAAGGAAGTGCTGGATGTTATGATCGAGCTTGCCAAAAGCGGCATGACCATCGTCGCGGTGACGCATGAAATGGGATTCGCAAGAGCTGTCGCCAATCGCATGATCTTCTTCGATAAAGGGGAGATCGTCGAGCAGGGCACACCCCAGCAGATCTTCGATGATCCGCAGAATGACCGCACGAAATTATTCCTTTCACAAATTTTGCACCACTAAGCCATATGCTGGAACGTAACATTATCATCATCGGCGGTGGACCCGCGGGACTTTCCACCGCGCTTCACCTTGCCAGAGACTTCCCGCATCTAACGCCCCGCATCCTGATCCTGGAAAAGGCGCGTTATCCACGCCCCAAGCTGTGCGCGGGCGGACTCGTCATAGACGCGGAAATCATCCTGCAGCGACTCGGACTCGATGTCTGCGAGGTGCCGCACGCCGATGCAGATCGCATCCGTTTCGATTTCGAAGCCAAGGGATTGAACATCCGCTTCTTCAAGCGACCTGCGCTGCGCGTCATCCGCCGCGCTGAATTCGACAACTGGCTGGCAAAAAAAACAGAGAGCAGAGGAGTAGCGATCAGAGAGGGGATTACGGTCAGAAATATTGTTCCCGATCATGATGGTGTCACAGTAGAAACAGATCAAGGTGATTTCCGCGCCCAGGTGGTCGTGGGCGCGGATGGGTCGAATGGTGTCACGCGGCGATGTATCTTTCCAAGAGCAGCCATATACACGGCGAGGGTGTTGGAGGTGATTACCCCCTCCCCGCCCATGCCTTCGGCTGGGACTCCCCCAAATACGACAATGGAAATTCGTGATGCGCATTCAATGTTCAGATCGTCGGATTTGTCCCCTTCGCTCCGCTTCGGGGGTGCTGCGCGAGAGGAGGTGGCACGGAGTGCCGGTGGGGGTCGGTGGGGGTCCGCCTATATCGACTTCTTCCCCGTCCCCTCGAACATCGCCGGATATGTCTGGGACTTCCCGACGCAAGTCAATGGGGAGGTAATGCGCTGTTGGGGAATCTACGATACAAATCTTCTTGCGGGCCAGAAACGCCCACAGTTAAAAGAGCCGCTTGCAAAAGAAATGGCCCGCCTCGGATTCAACCTGGATGATTACGAGATTAAAGGTCATCCTATCCGCATGTTTTCTCCGGAGAATCAAATGTCCGTGCCGCGCGTGCTGCTGGTGGGAGATGCTGCCGGTGCAGACCCGTTTCTTGGTGAGGGGATCAGCATTGCGCTGGGATATGGCGCACTTGCGGCGCGCGAGATCGGCAAAGCGTTCCGGCGAAATGATTTTTCATTTAAAAGGTACAAGTGGCGGATGGCAAGCAGTTCATTGGGGCAAGCGTTGATGGTGCGCTGGCTGCTCGCGCAGTTCGTCTATCTCTTCAAGTGGAAATGGTTTCAAATCTTTGCCTGGAGGATCGTCAAACCAGTCACTATTTTGATCGCAAAAGTATTTGTGTTGAATTGGGGAAAACGACTGTAGGGGCGACCAGTAGGGATGACCAGCTGGTCATCCCTGCATTGTCTACTCTTTGATGCTCTTCAAAAAGCCCGGTGTATTCAATTCACGTTCGAGCAAATATGTGAAGTATCCCTGCATGAGAGCTTCTGCTTCCGCCTGGACATCCGGGCTGGGACGTGCGCGCGCGGCATCTGCATAGTTCGAGCGTTGGAAGTGACGCAGATATTTGAGCGTCTCCACAGAGATTGGTTTGAGGTTGCGTAGTCCCTGCCCACAGCGCGGGCAGATGACTCCACCGGCGCTGAACGAGAAGAACTGATCTTCAGCAAGGATCTCGCGCCGGCAGTTGGCGCATTCGAAAAGCTGCGGGCGGAATCCGAGATGGTCAAGCAGGCGCATTTCATAGTAACGGATCACCAGCCAGGGATCTGCTTTCGAGGCAAGACGGGAAAGAGTCTCCGTGAGCAAGCGGAAGAGGGCGGAATTTTCGGTCTCATCCTGATATGTGAAACGATCCAGCAGTTCAAGCACGTAGGAAGCCTGGCTGGTCAGGATCAGGTCTTCGCGCAGAGGCTGGTACGCTTCCACGGTGTCGGCCTGCGTAAGGATCAACATATCGCGTCCCTTGGCAAGTTGCAGCCTGGCATACGTGAACGGCTCGATGTGCCCGGCTTTACGGGAAGCGATTTTGCGCGCTCCCTTGGCGAGGGCGCGCGTCTTGCCAAGCTGACGCGTGAACAGCGTCAACAGGCGGTCCGCTTCGCCATAATCACTGTGACGAAGGACAACTGCATCCACACGAAAAGAACGAAATTTGGTTTCAGGCATAAATATCTGTAGGGGCGTGGTCCTCACGCCCTGGGCAGGATAACCCTGCCCCTACGATTGCAATTTTTCCGGCGTAAACGCCTCCGGCAGCAGTTCTCTCACCGTGGTTTGCTTCACCAGCTTGCCGTTCCCATCTGCCAGAAGGACGATGGTATCCAGCCCGAATTCAGCCATCACCTGGCGGCAGCCGCCGCAGGGCGAGCCGCCGTTGTTCGTCACCACGGTGATAACCTCGAATTCCTTCTCCCCTTCCGAGACCGCTTTGAAGATGGCCACACGCTCCGCGCACATGGTCTGCGGATACGCGGCGTTCTCCACATTGACGCCTGTGAAGATGCGTCCGCTCTTCGTGCGGAGCGAGGAACCGACCGGGTAGTTGGAATACGGGACATAAGCACGCTGTCGCGCCGTGTTTGCCAGATCGATCAGAGCTTGTTTTTCTTGTTTGGTAAGACTCATTTTTCACCATGAATACACTGTCCCCTGAAGGGGATAATAAAGACACGGAGTTCTTTTCTCTGTGTCTGAGTATCTCTATTTCTTGTTCTTTCTCTCCACCTTCCGGATCGCGCGGGCAGGGACGCCTACCACCAATGTATCTTCCGGTACGTTCTTCGTCACCACCGCGCCCGCGCCGGTGCGCGCACCCGCCCCGATTTTTAGCGGCGCGACCAGCATGGTATCCGAACCGATGAAGACATCTTCACCGATCTCGGTAGGGTTCTTTTTCTCACCATCGTAGTTGCAGGTGATCGTCCCGGCGCCAATGTTCGTGTTTGCACCGATCGTCGCATTGCCGATGTACGAGAAGTGCCCCATCTTCACGCCCTCGTGCAGCGTGGAGTCTTTCACTTCACCGAAATTCCCCATATGGACATGGCGCTTGAGATGCGCGCCTTTTCGCAAATGGGCGAAGGGACCCATGTCCACCTCGTCTTCGAGCACCGCGCCCTCCAGGACGGAGATCAGCACTTTGCAACGATTTCCAATGCTCGACTCGCGAATAATGGTGTTGGGACCGATCACGTTCCCTTCACCAATCGTTGTATTGCCATAAATGTATGTATTCGGCATGAGCATGGTATCCCTGCCGATCTTCACAGCCACGTCGATGTACGTCGAGGCGGGGTCCATCATGCTGACGCCGTTCAACATGTGTTCGCGGTTGATCCGGGCGCGCATGGCGGCTTCGGCTTCGCTCAGGTGAACGCGTGAGTTAATGCCAATCGTTTCAACAAAATCATCGTGGACCACAGCCTGCACGGGCAGATTATCTTTGACTGCGATCTCCACGACATCCGTCAAATAATATTCGCCCTTCTTCGGGTTCTTATCGATCCGATGCAGTGCATCCCATAACCAATCCGCTTTGAAGCAATAGGCGCCGACGTTCAATTCCTTGATCTGGCGCTGCTCGGGTGTGGCGACGTAGTCCTCCACGATCGCCTCTACCGTCCCGGCGGCGTTTCGCACGATCCGCCCAAAGCCGCGCGGGTCGTCTGCGATCACGGTCAACAGGCTGAAGGGTCCGGGGTTGAGGCGCTGCGTTTCCACCAGGCGCTGAAAAGTTTCGCCGCGCAGTAAAGGCATGTCCGCATACGTTACGATGACATAGTCCGTCCTGCCTTTCAACAACTCTTCGGCTTGCATCGCCGCGTGACCCGTGCCCAACTGCGGTTCCTGCATGACACATTCCACGGTATCTCCCAGATATCGCATTACCTGATTTGCACCATGACCAACAACGACAACCGGCTTTTCGGTCGTCGCCGATTTCAATGCTTCCAACACATGCCATACCATTGGCTTTCCACACAAAGGATGCAGGACCTTCGGCAGATCCGATTTCATGCGTGTGCCCTGTCCGGCGGCAAGAAGAATAGCTGTGATCTTCATCGATGTCACCTCTGTCCTCCATCCGACATGCGTCTGCAAAGAGTAAGGGATGCTGTCAGGGACGGAGATAAATAAAATAGGATTTGCTGGCGGGGTCTTCGACTTTCGCCACAAATCCTATTCACGAAGTACCGCTTCATTTGCTACGAATTGCTAAGCAATTCGAAATCACGGTAGAAAAGAAGCCCCGCCTCAGCGGGATGCCTGTTCAGGCAAATTGGCTGGGGCGCCTGGATTCGAACCAAGATCCACAGCTCCAAAGGCTGGTGTGCTGCCCTTGCACCACGCCCCAGTGCGTGGCACATTGTATCACAGCGGTGGAAGCTGGACAATATCACTTCTTTTTGAGAGAACCGGTATCCTTCAAGGGACCCGTCCAGCGCACCGGCATGGTCTTGCCGGGTGTTAGCCCCAGCTTCTGCGCCTCTTCGAATGAGATGACATCCGGGCTGGCCGGAGCATTGGCGGTCTTCTCCACGGCTTCGTCCCAGAATGCATCCAGATCTTTGATTTTATTTGTTTTGCCTGCAGAGAACAACACATCCAGATCGACTTCCGGCTCCGGTTCATCTGACGGCGGAAGCGGCTCCTCCGGCTCCGGAGTAACGGTTTCCGTTGTAATGGAGGCGGGTGTCACCCCAAGCGACTGCAGCACATTCTGCACATCCGTACGCACCGAGAGCATTCCTTCAACCGTTTGCAAAATATGACTGGAACTCGCGAGTTCCTTGCCGGCCAGTAACAGCGCATGCGAGGTATTGACCGGGATCAGGATCAGGTCATAATCTGCACCGCGGAAGACGTGATAGTTCTCCAGATTTTCCTGATGGATGAACCGGGAAACCTTCAGGCCCGCGCTGTAGATCGCCATCAGGGCAGAGAGCAGGGAAACTTCCATGCTGTTATCGTGCAGGTCCCCGGCCCGGGCCATGACCCGCCCGCGATCATTGATCAGGAAGATGGCATCTGCCGCGACCTTTTGTCGAAAACCGCCCAACAATTCCGAAATGGTCTGGCGCCGTTCTTCCACTTCCTGGCTTGATTCGGGTGGGAAGATCGTCAGCACCAGCCCCAGGCTGCGCTCGACCGCATCCAAAAAATCTGCCAGCGGGATGGGTTTGTCGAAGATCGCTACCGCTCCAGAGTTGAGCATTTCCTTGCGCACCTTGCGATCGGTCATGCCTGAGATAAAGATCACTTTCAAGTCCGGGCTGCGGGCCTGGATCTTGCGCATGAGTTCAACACCTGAGATGCCCGGCAGGAGGTAATCTGAAACCAGCAAATCTATTTTCCGCCGCGAAGCCTCGAGCAGGGCTTCTTCACCGGAAGGTGCATCGATAATTTCCAATTCATGTCCCAGCGTTTGCAAGGTAGAGTGAAGGAGGCGGACGATGTCGCGCTGATCATCAACGAGGAGAATGGAGGGAGCGGGCATATGAAGTTATTCCTATTGCGCAAGATGGCAAGCCACCCAGTGATCCGGGCTGACTTCGATGAACGGCGGCTCCTCATGTGCGCATTTTTCGATCGCCACCGGGCAGCGTGGGTGGAAGCGGCAGCCTTTCGGAGGGTTCAGCGGACTCGGGACATCGCCCTTCAAAATGGTGCGCTGCCTCTTCAAACGCGGATTGGGAACCGGAATGGCAGACATGAGAGCCTGTGTATAAGGATGCAGCGGATTGCGGAAAAGTTCCTCGCGGGAGGTCATCTCCACCATCTTGCCCAAGTACATCACCGCAACACGGTTCGAGACGTGCTCTACCACAGAGAGGTTATGTGCAATGAACAGATAAGTCAAGCCAAATTCAGCTTGCAAATCTTTTAGGATATTCAAGACCTGTGACTGGATGGAGACATCCAACGCAGAGACGGGTTCGTCGCAGATGATAAAGTGGGGACGGAGAGCCAGGGCACGCGCGATGCCGATACGCTGGCGCTGGCCACCAGAAAACTCGTGAGGATAACGGCGGGAATGGTAACTCTCCAGCCCAACCTTTTTGAGCGTCTCCAGCATGATATCCATGCGTTCTTTGGGCGTGCCGATATTGTGAATATGCAGGCCCTCCATTACCGATTCACCGATGGGCACACGCGGGTCGAGCGAGGCATATGGGTCCTGGAAAATGATCTGCATGTCACGCCGGGCGATCTTGAGCTCGCGCGGCTTCATGGAAAAGACATCTTTCCCCTGGAACTTTACCGCGCCGGAGGTCGGTTCGACCAGGCGTAGCATGGTCCGTCCCACGGTGGTTTTTCCACAGCCCGATTCGCCCACCAGTCCAAGCGTCTCGCCCTTTCTGACAAAGAAGCTCACATCATCCACGGCTTTAACATGGTTGACAACACGCTGAAGCAACCCGGCGCGCACGGGGAAATACTTGACCAGGTTATTGACTTCTACCAGGACTTCCCCGTTGTGATTACTGTTCGTTGGCATGTTGAATGCTCCAAGTAAAGGTCGTCACTAGCTGACCTTAAGCGGAGCGACATGGCCCTCCGCGTTTTGATATAACCAGCAGCG
>DASTJG010000597.1:0-4011 GCA_035716785.1 Anaerolineales bacterium | reverse complement strand
GTGCTCAAGGACAAACCAAATCCCACGATAACAAGCACGGGAAATGACCTCAACCGCTTCAACACGGAACTCTGTTGCGTTGCCGTCGCGGTCAGGTAAAGCAATGGGGGACCCAAGCCCGCGAGGACAGAGATCGGGAATATTTTAAATGCGCCAGGGATCAAGAGTCCAACCGGGAGAGTCAGCAATAGCAATGAAAGCATAAGCGGATGGACAAAGTACCCTGTCAAATGCAGGAGAGCCATAAAGCGTACTTTCAGCGGAAGCTTTGCCTTTAACACACTTGGCAGGATCTTGCGAACCACCTGGAAGCTTCCTTTTGCCCAGCGGAATTGTTGCTTCTTGTACGCCTCCACCTGGGGGGGCAGTTCGGCGGGGACAACTACATCCGGCAGGTAATCGAATTTCCAGCCGCGCATCTGGGCGCGATAGCTCAAGTCGAGATCTTCGGTCAGGGTATCCCATTGCCAGCCGCCGGCATCTTCAATACAGGCGCGCCGCCATAAGCCCGCGGTGCCGTTGAAATTAAGGAAAAAGCCGTTCTTGGAACGGACAGTCTGTTCGATGATGAAATGACCATCAATGCCCATGGCTTCTGCACGGGTTAGCGAGTTATATTGTTGGTTGGTATGACCCCATCGCGTTTGAAGACAGCCTAATTCCGGGTTTTGAAAGGCCGGAACAGTCCGCGTTAACCAGTCCGGCTTGGGAACAAAGTCGGCGTCGAAGATCGCTATCAGGTCACCAGTGGCACTACGAAGGCCATTGTCAAGTGCACCAGCCTTATAGCCTTTGCGGTCAACTCGATGAATCCATTCGATGTTTACACCGCGAGATTTGTAATCTTCTACCAGCTTACTAACCAGGTCGACTGTGTCGTCGGTCGAGTCATCCAGCACCTGGATTTGAAAACGATCAGGCGGATAGTCCAGCCGCGTCACGGATTGGAGCAGACGCTCCACCGTGTACTTTTCATTAAAAATAGGAAGCTGAATTGTCACACGCGGCCATTCCTGAAGCTGTGGAAGTTCGTCCCTGCGTTTTGTCGGCGTCTTCATACGCAAGTACATGATCGTGGTGATCAGATTGTGAAATCCATACAGTGCCAGGACTGCGGTTACGATAAGGTAGAAAACTCCTATTAAACTTATAAGAATTTGCAAAGTAGGATCCTCCTTCTTGCATCACAGAATACAATCACGGCGTCTGTGATTGTGTTAATAAGAACGATGTAGGAAAGAGTGATGTTATTGCATTTTTTGTGAGAGCTATCTTAGGGAGGAATTAGAGTTTACTAAGACCGTTGTATCTGGGTACAAAGCCCTGGTGAAATTTGCACCCAAATTAAAATTCCACCTCCTGTTTTATTAAGATCAGAAGGTGGAAACAATTGGTTACGCTGCAACCGGTCAGATCAACGGGTCTGCTGTGTTTTGGCTCGCCATCGCCATTGATAAAGCACAACATAAAGAAGTACGAGAGCCATAAGCCAGAAGAACACTGACCCTATCACTCCCTCGCGCGAAACATGCAGGATCATCGGATTGTCATCGAGCCAGGGTAATGCGTCTGGCATAGACTTTCCGTCCAGTATGTAATAGAGCACATCCTCCAGACCGCTGAATGCTCCCACAAAAAGGGATGTAAGAAAGTAGATCACATCTTTCCAGCCGCCCCACATGAGGACCACGCCCAGAATGGCATAACCGGCCAGAGAAACAAACCAGCCTGTGTGATAGATATCCGCGTATTGGACCATTTGATTGGTCTCAAAAATTCTCTGCCAGATAAGGATATCGGCGAATGTATAGAAGAGGAGTGCGAGGGCGGCAGCCAGAACAGGGCGATAATTTTTCATTGTTGATTATGCTCCAATGAACAGGACACGTAATGATCGACAGTTGTCAAAATCCAAATTCCGCAGGAGTATACCTGCAATTCAGACAAAAACCATGGACTATGGACTACGCTAAGACTACTTTTTCCCTACGGTTTGCAGAAGTGTAAATTTCCACGGGAGGGTGGGTATATAAAAAACCTTCAGGTTATCTGCCTGAAGGTTGTAAGTGCTAACACATTGTCCTAATCAAGTTGTCCGGGGCGGGGAGGGTACTTGGGAATCTGCCGGCGGAACTCATAGTTTTCGATCACTGCCTCTATAACCTTTTTTTGTTCGTCTGTTACAAGGTCAAATTCCATACCGACATTGAAATATTCGGGACTGAGATCCTGATGGCACCATGCAATACGCACTTCCAGGGTGAGACGTCTGGCAGTGATCTTAGGTAATTCTGGCAGTTGGATGGATATGGTCATTTTTTCATCCACCTTCTGCGGCTCATCGCCAATGATCATTGCCCCAGTGAGACTAAGATCTCCAAGGTAACCGATCAGCTTGCCCCGATGTACATCGAAGACCTGTGAGTAGGACATTAAGTCCTTGCGTGGGGATTTGCGTCGTTCCTGCATCTTGGCCTCCTGTCATAGTGTACTTGACTTGATGGCTTAAATCAATTGCATTGACATCTTAAAATCTTCCTTGCCTGAAGCGGGCTATGGTTAAATAGGTTCCATGCGCTGGATCTATCTTTCTCCTCATCTGGATGATGCCGTATTCTCTGCTGGCGGCCTGATCTACGAACAGTCTCGGGCCGGTCTCCCTGTCGAAATCTGGACGTTCATGTGCGGTTACCCATCGGGGCCGGAAGGTGAAGTGTCACAGTTTGCACAATTGCTTCACTCCCAGTGGGGATTTTCATCTACGGAGGAAGCTATTCGTTTGCGGCGTGAGGAGGATGGACACGCCGCAGCCATCCTTGGAGCAGGTATCCTCCACCTTGAATTTCTCGACTGCATTTACCGCCACGGGACAAATGGCGAGTGGCTGTATTCAGAAGTATTCGTGCCCCCTCATCCGGAGGATGCCGGGGTTCCCGCGCAGGTTGCGGGAATAATCTCCGCCCGCCTCAACCCGGACGATGTGCTGGTCTGCCCGCTATCGCTTGGGTCCCATGTGGACCATGTTCTCGTTCGTCAGGGAGCTGAATTACTCGGGCGGCCTTTGTTCTATTTCATTGATGTTCCCTATATTTTCAGCTGCCCCGATGAATTAGAGCCAAAATCAGCCGGAATGCAGGAATCTGTGCATCCTGTAACGGAATCCGGCCTGAGCCGTTGGAAAGAAGCGGCTTTGGCGTATAAATCCCAGATCAGTACTCTGGGCGAAGCGTTCAACACCCCGGAAAAGGTGCAGGAGTCCCTGCAATTCTACTGGGCGGAGCGCGGCGGTCTCCGCCTGCTGCAAATGAGGTAGTCAGGTCTCAGGTCTCTTGTATTGACTCTAAAATCGTGATATATTATGCACCTCTTCGGGAGAGGACACTGGGTCCATTATTGCTTTCCTTATTAATTTGCATCTCTTTTTAGAGATGCAAAATTCTTATAGTAGGACAACAGGCATGCCAAACAATTTTTTGACCAAAGAGGGTTACCAGAAACTCCAGGATGAGCTGGACTACCTGCGCACTGCCAAGCGTCAGGAAGTTGCCAACCGCCTGCACGAAGCAATGGAAGGTGGGGAATTGATCGAAAATGCTGAATATGAAGCCGCCAAGAACGAACAGGCTTTTGTGGAGGGGCGTATCCAGGAATTGGAGATGCTCCTTGCAACCGCGAAGATCATCGATGAGAATGGCAGAAAGAAAAGCGATTCTGTTCAGATCGGTTCCAAAGTGACCATTAAAGAGGGTAACTTTGACCCGGAGACCTTTACAATTGTCGGCGCGGCAGAAGCCAACCCACGTGAGGGCAAGATTTCAAACGAGTCGCCAATTGGTAAAGCGATCCTGAACCACAAGGTCGGCGATACCGTAAAAGTCGAGACGCCGGGCGGCACATATAATGTTAAAATCCTGAAGATCAGTTAGCCACGGGAGCGTATTTTTATGCCCCGCGCCTGTGACACTGCGCGGGGCTTTTATTTTGCCTCATCTACCCTTACCCGCCCTGCCC
>DASTJG010000596.1:0-6690 GCA_035716785.1 Anaerolineales bacterium | reverse complement strand
AATCGTTTGGGTAAACGGAATCAATAAGCTGGGCAATGCCATGAGCGTTGAATCCCACATTGGGCAGAAGCCCGCCATACGTCATGGCAAGGAAGGGGGGCTCATCCCTGGGCTTTGCCGAAACGACATAAACAGTATCCTCATCTTCGGGCAGCCAGTCTTCATTGTGTGCAAGAAGTACATGCCCATCTGCTGTGCGTTCTTCATTGACCGCAAAACTTGTACAACGTGTCAGGTGAAGCGCATCCATCGTCACGGCTTCCATGGCATTCAAGACCATCACGTCATCGAACGAAACATTCGCACCTTTTGCAATCCCCTGCATTTCGTCTATGTACTGTGGATAACGTTCCTCGGCAAACGGTAAATACTTGCGCGACTGGATCTTTGCTCCCACCCAGGTCAACTCCAGCGAAGAATAAGTCTGATCGATCAAGCCATGCGCGTTTTCAATGCTATGCTGGACCTGCTCACGACGCGCTTCGCCAATCTGGCATCCTATATCATGATGCGTCCCAGCAACTTCAACTAAAGGCGGTGGGGAATTGTGAACGGGTGTATTGGGGATCGGTGTTTCTCTAAAAGCCATATTTCCTCTATATAAAATCAATCCGCCCCGTTATTGCTCGGGGCGGATTGATTATAACATGAGAAATTTTTAAGCTTAACCGACGGGTGTTTCTCCAGTATCGGTCGGTGGTGTGTAAACAGTCAGCGCAGGAGCCTGAATGGGACGCGTTCCAAATAGAGTGATTACAGACGCCCCAACCCCCACCAGCCCGAACAAAAAGACGATCAAACCTCCCAGGCATGGGATCAAGCCAATGGCACCACCAGCCAGCGCAAGCAGGAAGGTACCAAAACCGATGGCCAGCACTGGTGACCAGACTTGATTAGTAGCTTTGGCAAAGCGCTCTCCTACTTCTCGTCCCATTGCCACAACTCCAAAGACCCAGGCAAAAGCAACAAGAGCGAGGGGAAGAATAGTGAAGAAAAGGATAGCTCCTACCACGGTGGCGGCCAGCCCGATTGCACCAGTCATAAGAGGTTGTGAAATAATGGCTTCTCCTGTGCGTTCAATCTGTGGCTGCCAGAATAACGCCAGCAGCATGGCAAACGCAGCTAAAAGGAGCGCCCGAATAAAAACCCACGAAATTTGCGCAAAAGGGTTAACGTCGATAGTAAAGTTTGGTCGTGAAACTTCAGGAACCGTCGGTGCAGCGGGCGCCGTGGGCGGGATTTTGCCCGTGGGAAGTGTAATATTCGGGGCCGCGTTATTTACAACGTCACCTTCGACTTCCGCACCCTCCGACCGATCTAACTGACCGCCGATCGTGACCACGTCACCGGACACCCGCGCGGACTCTTCCAGACTGACCTGGCCACCCACCACAACCACACTCCCTGATACTTCACCGTTACTAGTAATTGTCCCACCGATGACGACCAGGTCCCCATTCACGGTGGCGTCTTCTTCGATGGTCACATTGCCACCAAAAACGACCAGGTCACCTTCAAAGGTGTCGCCACTTTCTAATGTATAGTTGCTGCCAAAGATGACCTGACCCTCACCGTCCGGGTTGGGACCCTGGGCCTGGGCCGAATGTGTCGGGACCAGCAACAGGGCAAGCAAAATCAATGGCACAAGCAGCTTAAATGTTTTCTTCATAGATTTACTCCTCGCGGCACAACCCGCTGGGTGAACCGCCAGATCGATACTGACCACAAAAGGCTGATCCCAGCGAGCGCGGAGACCAACACCATCCATACGAAGGGAGGCATGAAGCCGGGCATCACATCTAAAAATACAGAACCCGCTCGGAACAATGCATTCAAGGTAGTGATAAGAAATACTCCCCACCCAACAACAGAAGTAATTCGGGTGGCAGGTGCAGCAAAGAAGGGGGCCAGGTAAGGCGCTGCGATCCACATCAGTATGACCAATCCCCCGAACGCAAACAAGACCGCGCCCCATAATCTGCGTCTTCGGTCAGCGGCTCTTTGCACGGCAAGCCTTGCCTGGAAGCGCGCGGTAAACCCTGCGGCAGGGGAAACTTTTTTCACTGACTTTAAAGCCTGTCCTGTTTCAGCCAGCGCGGTGCAATAGCTGCAAACCCTCAGGTGTGCATCCAGTTCAAGCTTCTGCTTGGGATGGATTGGCTTGTCATCCAACAGCCAATTTTCAAAAGGCTGGTGATTCATAGACTCTCCTTTCGGTGCGCGCGCGGGCCGAGCGAGGTTTATCTTCCTGCCACATCCCTGCCAGGGCGCGGCGCGCCCGGTGCAGGCGACTTTTGACAGCACTGACCGTCAAATTGAGAGATTCAGCAATTTCGATCTCAGAAAAGTCGTACCAGTATCGCATAATGATGGCGGCTCGATCGGTTTCGTCAAGTCCTTTCAGTAAAATATGGAGGCGGTCGCGATCTTCCCGTTTAACGGATTCAACTTCCGGGTCGGGCGAAGCGGCATCCGGGATCTCAAAAGTAGTCCCGTCATCGTTTTCCTCATCCATCGAGAACACGGAAAGCTTACGTCGGCGCAACCGGTCTATACAGTAATGGGCACCGATCGAAAGCAGCCATGTAGCAAATGACCGGGTCTGGTCATAGCGATGCAGGTTCTGATACGCACGCAGGAAGGTCTCCTGCGCCGCGTCTTCAGCGGCTTCGGGCTCGCCTAACATGCGGTAACACAAGTTGTAGACGTGCGTTTGATACTCCTCGACAAGCCTGGTAAACGCTTCGTCATTGCCTTGCTGAGCCTGGAGGACCCAGGCTAGTTCATCATTCACTCGCGCTCCTTGTACTTGCTATACGCCAGACAGAACAAAAAGTTGCACACAGTCCATCTAAAATTCGTTGGGATTCCTTTCATATACGCAAATTTTCCATTGCGGATGCGGAAGGGAGGGGCTAATGGGCATGAGAATGACCCTCGCCACTCCCCTCCGGACCGAGAATCTGCCTCCATTTTACGAGCGAATCAGCCCGGAGAGCGAACAAAATAGCGATGGCCGTCGTCAGTGGGACAGCGGTCACCAGTCCCAGCGAACCGACCAGCGTCCGCACGATCTCCGCGGCCACAAACTCATAATTGACCAAAAAGCCGTAATTGCCTCGCCCGAGCGAGAACATCAGAAGCATGGGCAGCGCCGCGCCCGCGTACGCCAGGACCAGAGTGTTGACTGTCGCGGCGACATGGTCCTGTCCGATGCGCATGGCAGCCCGAAATAGAGCGCGAAATCCCAGCGATGCATTGGCATGATGCAACTCGAAGACAGCCGAGGCTTGTGTTGTGACAAGGTCATCCAGCACACCCAGCGCGCCGATGATCATCCCACCCAGCAACAGCCCACGCAGGTTGATCTGGGTATTGAGCATTTGCAGCAGAAAGAGCGCGTTCTCATCCCCCGAACCTGTCAGCCGGGTAAAGAACACGAAGAGCGCGGCAAGTGTGCCGGTGATCAGCAGCACAAAGATCATGCTGACGACTGCCGCGTGGGTTTTGAGATTCCAGCCGTAGGTCAGGTAGAGCGTTACGCCCAGCAGGATGGCCGATCCAATAATGCTCACCCACAACGGATCTTCACCCGCCAGGATGTGCGGGATGATATAGCCAATAATGACCAGTAGGCTGAATGCCATACTGAGCAGTGAACGCAGCCCTTTCCAGCGGCTGATGATCAAAATGACGATGACAAAAATTGTAGTTAGCCACAGGAGCGAGTTGGAGCGTACAAAGTCCACAAAATAAACCGTCAACACTCCATCCGGACGCGAACCAACCATCACTAAGACATTATCTCCGGGCTGGAGATAAACCGGGTTTGCAAGCACCTGCCGTTTCCCAAAATCCATTTCCATGAGAATGCCCTGGTACTCTCCATCCAGCAATTCCACCCGCGCGATCTGATAACGCTGGATCATCCCTCCCAGATCAATCTCACCGTCCTCGATAATTTCCACCACACGCGCCCGAACCGTCCCGGCGCCGAAAGCGGTCATTTGCACGTGGGGCAAATCCACTTGTGTAAAATATGGCCAGAGAATAAACGCAGCACCTGCTGCCACGAATAGCACGATCAGCCAGAAAACAGATGTATTCCTCACGACTCACCTATATCCTGTTTTGTCAGCATCTCCCTCTGGCTCAATTCATCCAATATTCTTAGCAGCAACCAATACACCACCAATTGCACGCCGACCAAAAATAGCAATGCGCTGCATACCATGTAAAACCACATGCGCCCGATCTCCCAACTGTCTGCGCCAACGAGCAGAGCGACCAATGCAGTTGTGGGTCCGGCAAAAATTGCCAGGAGTCCCACCCAGCCGAAATGCTTATCGAGCGGAGTTTTGAAGATGGGCTTGCCGAATAATCCCTGTCGTATCGATTGTTTATAAAACAGGGCAACCAGATAGTTGAACGTGATGCCCAGGGCAAAAAGGTTAACTCCTGTAACCGTGGAGATCAGAGCGAGGAACAAGGCAGCAATTCCCCAGGGCGCAAGGGTCAGCACGCCGATAGACCGAAGATGAAGGATCCAGAAAAAGACAATCGCGGCGATCCCCAGCCCACCCAGACCCAGCAAACCCAGGATACGAACCGGGTTATAAGAGAGCGCGGTCCAAAGCATACTCTGCATGAAGATGCTTCCATCGCGAATGACGCTCAACTTTGAACGACCCACACGTTCGTTGTAGGGAATAGGGATTTCGGCAATATGGATGCCCTCATGCACGGCGCGCGTGCTCATCACCGGTGTCAAGTTCAAACCGTCAGGCAAAGGATAGATGCGTTCCAGGATCTCCCGCCGGAAGACCCGCATCCCGCTGGCGCTGTCCGTCACTTTTTGACGGCCCAATAAAGTCAGTAAGCTGGCAAAGAAGAAATTGCCGACACGTCGTGTGAGAGGCATTTTGCTATCCGCACCGGCCATCCGTGAGCCGATCACAAGATCGGTCCCGTTAAGAGCGGCCTGACATAGCTGCGGGAAGTATTCGGGAGGATACGTCCCATCGGCATCCAGAAATCCGATCAATTCGCCGCTGGCTTTGGAAAAGCCCGTCTTGAGCGCCGCGCCATAGCCCTTGTTCTTGGAATGGCGGATCAGACTCACCCCCGGAATGCCCGCCGCAACCTCGGCCGTCCGGTCCCGTGAGCCATCATCCACGACCAGCAGTTCGAGCCGGTCCACTCCCGCCTTCTTCAAAGCAGGTTCGACGGAAAGCACGCGGGAAGCGATCTCAGCAATCCCATTTTCTTCATTGTACGCAGGAATGACAACCGACAGGACCGTCATGAAACTTCATCTCTCAGTGCGTGATAGATTACCCGATCCGACTTGCCCACGCCCGTACCATCGATCGTTTTAATCGGCTTAGCCGGGACACCCCCGACCACCGTATGAGGCGGCACATCTTTTGTGACCACCGCTCCGGCCGCGACGACCGCGCCCTTCCCCACCCTGACGCCATCGGTAATGACCGCGCCGGCTCCCAGCCAGACATCATCCTCAATGACGATGCCCTCTGCCGTAATTCCCTGGTCCACGAAGGGACGATCCGGATCATCGAAGATGTGATTGACCGCGATGATCTGCGTGAACGGCGAGGTATAGACGCGATCCCCGATCTGCACGCCTCCCTGCCCGCGGATCACTGAATATTCACCGATCAAACTGTCGCTGCCAATCTTGATGCCGGAATGGGGCATGTCCCGAAAGTTATAGACATGCAAAACCGCGCCGTGCATCACAATGCTGCGTGGACCGATTTCAATTCCCTGCGGGCAGGCGTGCAGATAAGCACCCTCATCGATATAAACACCGTGTCCAAGTTTGATATGATCCGCAAACCGCAAACGGACGCGGCTCTCGATAGCGGCCAATCCATCCATGCGCAGGATCAGGCGATAGAAGATCCCTCGCAGTCCCACGCCGACAATCGTCGGCACCCAGCCAAACAGGAACAACAGGGTCTGCTCGAGAACATACCGAAAGAGGGAAGACGCCTGACGGTCAAGATAAAGACGAATATTGTTTAACATAATTTTCGAATGGAATTACGAACTTGTTCTATGGAAAGATTAGCGATCACTCCACGTCCCTTTGCCTGGAACGGGTCCACAACATGCGACCCGATCAAACCCGCCTCACCTACCGCCAGTATTTTTGTCATGAGAACTCCTTTGATAGCTCGATACTCAAACGCTTGGCCTGAATAGCAGCAAAAGCTGCCGCTCTATTATATTTTGATATGGGGAATCGGGGTTGCGCTTAAAATAAAAAGCCCAAAGTTTTTAACCTTAGGCTTTTCCAAGTGACTCCGGGGGGAGTCGAACCCTCAACCTTGGCATTAAGAGTGCCCTGCTCTGCCATTGAGCTACGGAGCCGATCGTGCGCACGGTATTATACCCGATGCAGGATACCTGTCAATAACGCGGCGGGGCTTGCCAATGGTCTTCTCAAAGTTAGATAAGAGTCCACGAATTTACACTAATCTTCACGAATTGTTTGTGGATTAGCGCTAATTCGTGCAGACATCGTGCCCGCAGGGTATTAGCGGACAAAATGGATGCTCGCCCAGACTTTGAGAAAGCCCTGAGGACTTGCCCTGAGTAGCGAAGCGTATCGAAAGACATTCCCACATCCCCGACTTCCTGTATAATAGAACCGCATAGTTTCAT
>DASTJG010000595.1:0-7778 GCA_035716785.1 Anaerolineales bacterium | reverse complement strand
GGTTTCACTCATGGTGCCCTCCGGCATAGAATTGAATGCACTTTTCCAGCATCCATTTGTGTTGTGAGCTTTCCTGTTTGAGAGGAATTCTAAACGAAATCGATCCTTCCTGAGCGCAACAGGATTTTCACACTTATCAACTACAGATAACATAGCCGTGCTTTTTATACCACTGACGACTGTCTTAAGTCCTTCTGCCAGACGTTACTTTCCAAGAGGGTGCGTTTAACAGTAGAATAGAATATCGGCATTTGGATACGCGCGTTAGATAATTTAGAAAAGTCTGATGGTCACTTTTGCGGTTTGTCGAAAAAAGGCCCGGATTTACAAAAGCGTCCTGCCAAAACGATGGGATAATGGGTTGCGGCGACGTAGCAGTCAACTGAATGCCAATCCAGGTCAGCTTGTCTATATAACTAAGTGGGTACACCAGGCGATCCAAACACTAAACAAGCCGTTTCGAGTAAGCATAAATTCCCCAAATTTATACAATCAACGAGTACTGTCGGAGTCCTGGCAAAGGATAAGGGTTTGCCTGTTGCGGACTAATCCATCATTATCCAGATAGGATTCAATATGTGTCATGTACTAGGTCCATAGTTTGGTAGGAGTACGGGCTCTTCCAGATGATCCAGCCCTGGTTCAGAACTAAATGAGTTTATTCACTTGTAAGCAAACGGAGAATCGCTACCACTGTAAGGAGGATAGGATGAACGTATTGGTAATCGGCGCGGCCGGAAAGATGGGGAAAGCAGTTGTTGCATACTTTGAAAACGACCCGGCAGTCAGAGCGTTGGGACTATTGGATGCCAACGAATCTGTTCTGTTGCCATTGGTAAAAGGGAATGCTGTAGAAAAATTTAAACTCCATCCTGTGGATGTAAATAATGTAGGTGAGTTGAAAAGGGTGATGGAACAATATGATGTAGGAGTTGTTACCCTGCCCAATCGCATGCTTAGCTACAAGGTTATGGAAGCGGCGATAGAAGCCAGATTGGATCTGGTTGATATTCTGGAAGAATATCATCGCAGGCCGGATAATTACCAAACAGAAGGTTTTGTCATTCCACCCGAATGTTGCGACAGTGCTGAATACGGAGAGCGACTGCATGAGAAAGCAATTCGTAATGACGTTTTGATTTTGGACGGAATGGGGTTTGCTCCCGGGCTGAGTAACATCGCAACCGCTCACGGGATTGATCTGCTGGACAGTGTTGAAACGGCGGTTGCCAGGGTTGGGGGAATTCCAAATATAGAGTGCTGTGCAAAGCATCCATTGCGATACATGACGACCTGGTCCCTGGAACATGTTTTACGTGAATATAGTATCAAGACGCAGATCCTTAAGAATGGAAAATACACTGAAGTTCATGCCCTGTGCGATGAAGAGACATTCCAGTTCAACGAATTTGGAATTGACGAAAAATTGGAATGTGCTGTCACTCCCGGCATGCCGAGTTTCATTTATACTCATCCGGAGTTGCAGTACTTTGCTGAAAAAACTGTCCGTTGGCCGGGCCACTATCAGGGCGTGCGGACTCTGCTCGAGTGTGGATTGTTTGATGAAACCCCGGTCGACTTTGACGGTGTCAAAATTTCGCCCAGAAAATTTCTTTTGAGCATCATAAACCCGCTGCTGGTTCCCCAGAATGGGGATAGTGATGTTTGTGTGATGTACAACACGATTACTGGTAAGAAAAATAACATTCCCCAAAAAATCGAATATTTCATGTGGGAAAAGGCAGATAGTAAGTTCTCTGCTATGGCCCGAGTCACCAGTTTCCCGGCTGCCATTGGGGCCAAAGTGGTCGCCTCAGGCAACATTGATCTGAAGGGGATTCGTGCGCCTGAAGAGTGTATTCTCGGAAAGATTTACACCTGGTTTCTTGAGGAACTCGAGAAGAAAAATATCTACATTAAGGAAAAATTGAGTCCGTCTGAAGCAGATGCCCAACCAGTAGAGGAAATTGTGCGGCTCAATTAAACTAATACAGGCACGCTATCTTTGGAGTGAAAAGCCGGGTTTCCAAGGCAGCGGATCCCCGGCTTGTTTTGATACACTTTTGATTGATACAGACCCGCACACAATTTTTCTGGTTCCTCATTAGAATTTTATAATTTTAAAAACAGTACAAATGTCTAGATGAGTTATGAGATGGCCAGTGAGAATGTTAAATGTAGGAAAGCGTATTGCAGTAGATATCTCCTGATCTTTAGATTTTAGGCTTCAAAAGATCTTTATGGCTTTCGATCCATTCTTAAAAACAGATGCCCGTGCAATACTCAAAACTTCAAACCAGGTGCGAGAACATTATTAATTGTAGATGAAAGTGACTACTTGCAAACGGCGAATGTTTCTCGTAAACTGGGCTGTCTACAATTGCGTTTGAACGAATATTGCAGTAAAGGAATCGGCTGGAGCACAAGTTTTCACTCTGATATTCTGAGCACGATATATCTGCGCAGAGATATGAGCAAAAAATAGAAACGCTTTCATTGATGATTTGAGGTGGGAATTTTATAACAGTCAGTCACAACACACGTTAAAACAACATTGAAGCATTGCTCGCCTTTGCCTCAAGCTAGGTATTTGATCCTGGTAAATTTTTTTAAAAGCCTTAGTTATTAAGATTTTTAAAAAGTATTTCACTACTGGTAAAGAGGCTAATAAATATGATCGAAAATAGATTACCTGAGAGTTTTACCTTTGTACAAGGCTATAACTACAACACGAACTATGAGATCTCGTTAGTAATTCCAACCCGGAATGAGGCGGGGAATATCGAACCGCTGTTGATGCGGTTGCACCAGGTATTGAAAGGGATCGTGGCAGAAGTATTGTTCGTAGACGACAGTACGGACGACACTCCAGAGGTGATCGCCAGGTTACAGGAGTGGTTCCCGTTGGATGTACGGCTGATCGCCCGCCCGCCCGAACGACGTAGGAACGGACTGGGGGGAGCGGTAGTGGAAGGCTTCCAGCAGGCACGTGGCAACTGGGTGTGCGTAATGGATGCGGATCTGCAGCACCCGCCGGAAGTGATCCCGCAACTGCTATATCAGGCGAAGACGAGCGGCTCGGACCTGATAATGGGCAGCCGGCTGGCAATAGGCGGGGATGCCAGCAGCCTGGGGGTCAAGCGCATGTTCATCTCGCAGACCTTTGCCTGGACGACGCGGCTGACCTTCCCGCAGAGATTGCGCTCCGTGACAGATCCACTGACCGGCTTTTTCCTGATGCGGAGGTCGGCCCTGAAGATGGAGGAGTTGAAACCGGACGGATTCAAGATCCTGCTGGAGATCCTGGTCTCGCACCCGGAATTGAAGGTCTCGGAGGTACCGATCCACTTCGGGCATCGCCATGCCGGGGAGAGCAAAGCCTCGGTGAAGGAGACGATTAAGTTCTTCCGTGGGTTGTTCCGCTTGCGGCTGGCAGGACAGGCGAACTTCGTGCGCTTCCTGCTGGTGGGACTGTCGGGCGTGGTGGTCAACAGCCTGGCACTGACTGCCTTCACGGAACTGGCTGGCATTCACTATGTGCTCTCGGCAGCGATCGCCACACAGGTCTCCACACTGTGGAACTTTGGCTGGACGGAGAGCTGGGTGTTTGGCAGGCAAGGGACGAGGCGTTCGCTGGGAGCGCGGCTGGCGAGTTTCCTGCTGATGAACAATGCCATGCTCCTGCTGCGTGGACCGTTCATCACTTTATTGGTGGGCCAACTGGGTGTGCATTATGTCCTTTCGAACCTGCTTTCGCTGTTTGCGATGACGCTACTGCGGTATCTGCTGGCAGACAAATGGATCTGGCACAAAACCAAACCTGTAGAAGAGAAAAGGAAAATGGAGATGAGTGACATGAAACCAAACATAAGCCAGACGGAGTTTGGCTACAACTATGACATCCATAACATCCTGAAGGTGGCCTCGATGTATGAGCTGCCGGAGCTGGAGTACTTCCGGGTGCCGAGCTTGAGCGGCGAGCCGGACATTCGTTTGCGGCTCGAGCGTCGCCGTCGGAAGGATCGCCGGCAGACAAGCTCAGCCCCTCGGGGGGCGCAGCGTCGCTCGGGAGTGGAACGGCGATATGATAAGGACATCCGCTATGGGGAATCGCTGGGACGGTTCGGGTTCGAGATTTCCATTGCCTACCAGGATCGTGTGGAAGTAGCGGTCTCGCCGATTCTGCAGTTTTCCCCGCATGTCCTTTACACCAACGTGATCGAACCGATCCTGCGCTGGAGTTTTGTGCGCAAGGGTTATGCCCTGGTCCATGCGGCGTGTGTTGCCATGGATGGACGGGCAATCCTGGTGACGGCGCGCACCGATACGGGCAAGACCTCCACGATCCTGCGCACGGTAGACAACTATACCTGCTCCTTCCTCTCCGATGACATGACGATCGTCGGGCGAGACGGCACTGTCTTGAGCTATCCCAAGCCGCTTACCATCTCCAACCACACCCTGAGTGCGGTGAACGCCAATTCCTCGCTCACCTGGTGGGAGCGGATCGCCCTGCAGTTCCAGAGCCGTTTGCACTCCAAGTCGGGCCGGAAGGTGGGGTTGAACCTGAGCAAGTCCCGGCTGCCGGCGGCGACGATGAATGCGATCGTGCAGATGCTGGTGCCGCCGCCGAAGTACATGGTGCATCGTCTGATCCCGAAAGCGACCTATGCCAACCAGGCAACACTCTCGGGTGCGGTGATCATCGAGCGCGGACCTGAATTTGAGGAAAAACTAAATCATAAGCAGGCTGTTGAGACGTTTGTGAATAATGCGGAAGATGCCTATGGCTTTCCTCCGTATCCCATCCTGGCTGATGCTCTAAGCCGCTGGAACGGTGAAGACCTGCATCCTCAGGAACAGGCCATTGTCGATCGCGCTCTCAAGCGTATCTCGACCGTTCGCTTGCGCGACCCAAAGTTCAACTGGTGGCAAAAGTTGCCGATGATCGCTCAGAATGCTTCAGGCGCGACAATGCAACCAATTGCTGCGGATGATTAACTTTTGAGATGATCTTCAGACACCTGCGTTTTGCCCTAAGGCTGAACTCACATGGAGCAAGCACGTTCCTTGCCGATCGGTCACGAAGATTGTTATCAAAAGCAGGGATCTTCCTACTGACCTTGTTTCTAACCTTCTGTACGCCGAATCCGTCTGGTTTTGAAAAGACCGAAGTAATCCCCGTCACACCCATTGCATCTTCGCCCACATCCGTTGCGCCAACTCCATCTCCGGTCATTACGAGTACGCCAGTAAATGCTGTTCCGGTGTTGGCATATTACTATATCTGGTTTGATATCCAATCCTGGAACCGCGCGAAAACAGACTACCCTTTATTGGGTCGGTATAGCAGTGACGATGCGGTTGTTATGCGTCAGCATATTCGCTGGGCAAAAGAGGCGGGGATAAGTGGCTTCATCGTGAGTTGGAAAGGCACCGATAAACTTAATCGCCGCCTCGACCAGCTTGTTGAGATTGCTGAACAGGAAGATTTCAAACTTGCCATCATTTATGAAAGCCTGAATTTTGAACGCAAGCCTCTGCCTGTTGAGCAGGTTAGTGACGACCTGAGCTATTTTATCGACCGTTATGCCGACCATCAGGTGTTTGATCTTTTGGGTAAGCCCATGGTCATCTGGGCGGGAACCTGGGAGTTCTCGCTGGAAGAAATACAAATGGTCGTCCAGGATAAAAGAGAGCACATTTTTATTCTGGCATCTGAAAAGAATGTGAAAGGATATCAACGTGTAGCAAACCTGGTGGATGGAGATGCCTATTACTGGTCTTCCGTGAATCCGGAGACTCATCCCGGATATCCGGAAAAGTTGAAAGCCATGGGGGAGGCTGTGCATGCGCATGATGGACTTTGGGTCGCACCCGCTGCGCCGGGCTTTGATTCCCGGCTGCTTGGAGGAACGACCGCCATAGACCGGAAGGCTGGCAAAACCTTGCAGACAGAAATCGAAGCCGCCCTTCAGTCAATACCGGATGCGATCGGGCTCATCAGCTGGAATGAATTCAGCGAGAACACACATATTGAGCCCAGCGAAAATCATGACGATCAATATCTTGAAGTGTTGGCTGAGATGGACATCATAATTTCCAATCCCAAATGATCTTGATGCGAGCATCCCGAAGCGAGATCAGGAAAGCATAAGTAATGACATATGGATCTTAGAAATTTATTGTTTATCCGGGAACGCACTGCGGAGCGTTCGGGTCGGAAGAGTCGTAGTTTGGCAAGATGGTGGAGCCTGGATCGCGAGACTGTTGCTCACATAATAAGTGTGGCGCTCGTATTGGTCCTGGCAGTGGGCATACGCGTTTGGGGATTAAATCAGATTGGATTCAATACCGATGAGGCGGTATATTCCGGTCAGGGAGCAGCCATTGCCCAGGTTCCCGTGCTTAAAGATATTTTTCCCATCTTTCGAGCGCACCCATTGCTGTTTCAGTTTCTGTTGGCAATTATGTTCAATTTTGGCTTCGGTGATCTGGCCCTACGGTTGCTTGCTGTAGCCATTGGCGTTATTACTGTTTTTGTTGTTTATCGGCTTGGCAGCATATTGTATAACTCAAATGTCGGTGTGCTGGCTGCGCTCATCCTGGCCATTATGCCCTACCATGTGGTCGTTACCCGACAGGTGCTTTTGGATGGTCCGTTGGTTCTGTTTTCCACACTGACTCTTTACCTGCTGGCGCGCTTTGCTCTGACAGGAAACCCGATATGGTTGCACGCCGCCGGGGTTGGGATGGGGTTGACCTTTCTGGCAAAAGAGACCGGCATTATTTTAGTTGGTGCCATCTATTCTTTCTTTGCTCTTTCCAGCGAGGTCTACGTTCGTTTGCGAGATCTGATACTCTCGTTTGTCTTAATGGTGCTTATGATCCTGCCCTTTCCGCTTTCGCTGGCACTTGCAGGCGGGTCCAATGTTGGGCAGCAGTACCTCGTATGGCAGCTTTTCCGTCGTCCTAATCACACACCGGATTTCTATCTTACCACTGTTCCCACGGCGATCGGTGTATCGGTCATCATCATCGCGCTTGCAGGACTCTGGTTGCTGCGTCATGAAAGGACCTGGCGTGAAAAGCTCCTGATTTGGTGGATCATCGTTCCGGTTGTATTCTTTCAGATCTGGCCAACCAAGGGCTATCAGTATTTGCTTCCGATCGCCCCTCCGCTCGCGATTCTGGCGAGCCGAACATTGCTCCGCTGGCTGTGGGTGAGGAATCCGTTTTCTGGCGAAAGGCGGACGATCGGTACATCCTGGGTCAGAGTTTTGGCAGGCGGGATTATGACCCTGAGCCTCTTGAATACAAGTTGGCTGGCAATTCAGCCTCCTACGACCGGCACCTTTGTCGCAGGGACTGGTGGTGTTCCGGGCGGACGCGAGGCTGGACAATGGATAAAGGAAAACCTCCCATCAGAAGCTACATTACTGACCATTGGTCCATCTATGGCGAATATCCTTCAGTTTTATGGACATCGAAAAGCTCTCGGTATATCTGTCAGCCCCAATCCACTGCGCAGGAATCCCTCGTATGAGCCAGTGCATAACCCTGAGCTCGAGATCCGGTTGAACAATATTCAATACCTGGTATGGGATTCGTACTCAGCCGGCCGCTCCAGTTTCTTCTCTGAAAGACTTCTCGAGTTAAGTGCCCGGTTTCATGGCAGGGTAATTCATACAGAAACCGTGACAGTGACTTTGGATGACGGAACCAAAGTCGAGAAACCAGTCATTATTATTTATGCGGTACATCCATGAAAAATGTAA
>DASTJG010000594.1:0-21676 GCA_035716785.1 Anaerolineales bacterium | reverse complement strand
GGTCCGCGTAGGAGCCGCCGCCGATATTCCACATCCCGAAACCGATCTTGGGAACGGAAACCCCATGGATAGTTTCATTCTTCATAGAATCTCTTCCTTGATGAGGAGTGTAATGCAAAACATACTTCTCTTAGAAAGGATTGCGACTGGTAAATTCTTCCCAGTTCAACTCACTCCGGTATTGGTATTCGCGCCAGTGACTGATCAATCCCGATTCTATTTTCACAACTACAATGCCATGATAACGCCCATGCATCTGGAATGTGTATTCACCAAAGCCAACCTGCTCCTCTTCGTTGAATGCAAGATGATGCCAGATCATTTTCATGGGAATATCGGTGCCACGGTCCCCACCGAAGAATTCATAGAGTTCGGCGCGGCCGTGATAAAGCTGCTTCTCCGGCGGCTCGACGTAAACCGCGTCTTCACTGAAACAATCAGCAGCTTTGCGGGCATCTCCCTCGTTCCAGCCAGCCGCGACGGTTTGCATCAGGCGTTCAAAATCGGAAGCTGTTACGTTTCCCATTCGACCCCTGTTTGACTGGATTCAAGTTCAGTTACAGATAATAATCTTTCCAGGGCTTCGACCTCGTCCTTCTCGCCGATCAGACCGATCCGGTCATCTGCCTGGAAAACGGTCATGGATTTTGGGTTTGCCATCAAGTGCCCATCGCGCAGGAGCGCCACCACCGACGCTCCCGTTCGAGAGCGCAGATTGGCCTCTGCCAGTGTCTGGCCAATGAGAGGACTGTTCTCCGGCAGACGGAACCACTTGATCTCAATGCTGTTGGCGGCATCCAGAAGATCGTGCAAGAGCCGATGCTCCTCCTCGGTGTTAATTTGCAGATCATAATGATCGTGGCGCACTGCATCTGTATAGCGATAGATTTCCTGCAGGGGAAAGTCCAGTTGCAGGAGCGTATGCCGCACAATTTCCAGCCCACCTTCCAGCTCCGGGTGGATGACATCCTGAGCGCCAAGTTGCGTAAGCTGCCTGATCCCTGCTTCGGAATTGGCGCGGGCGATGATGGGCAGTTCAGATGCCAGGTCGCGTGCCGCAGCCACAACCAGTTCACTGGCATCTTCATCGGGTCCCGCGACGACCAGCGCCCGGGCGCGATCCAGACCGGCATGCCTGAGTATCTCCGAGTTGGCCGCGTCTCCAAAAAGACTGGGAATGCCCTTCCGATCCAATTCCTGGATCCGTTCTGCATCGGCATCCACAACAAGGTGCGGTATCTCCATCTGTCCCAGCAGGCTGACGATATGACGGCCGACCCGTCCGTAACCGACGATCACAACATGGTCTTTGATCGATTCTTCAATCGGAATAGGCAAAGGGGTATGTCGATTGAAGAATTTCCAAAACGCCGGGAACCGTTGCAGCCATTTTTCCAATGGGTTGATAAGACGGAACATTGGCCCATTCAGCGTTATGGATAGAAGCGCGCCCGCCAGGATCAGGGAATACTGATCCTGCATGAGCAGTCCAAGCGCCAATCCCTCCTGTCCCAGGATGAACGAGAACTCACCGATCTGGCTCAAGCCGGCAGCCAGGACAAGCGTTGTTCGAGCTGGCCATGTGAATAACGCGCCCAGCAGCAGGCTTAACAATGCTTTGCCAATTACGATCAGCGCGGTCACTGCAAGGATGGAGCCAATGTTATTGATTAAATAAATTGGATTTACGAGCATGCCGATCGAAACAAAGAACAACACGGCGAAGGTTTCCCGAAAGGGCAAAACATCCGCACCGACCTGGTGGCTGAGTGGCGACTCGCTGACGACCACCCCGGCTACAAATGCTCCCAATGCCAGCGAGACGCCGAAGAGTTCTGCCGCGCCGAGAGCGATACCAAGTGCAATTGCCAGGATCGCCAGGATGAACAATTCACGAGAGCGAGTGTGAGCGATGCGTAGCAGCACCCAGGGGATGAGTCTCGTCCCGGCGAAGAGGACCAGGATCACGAAGCCAGCTGCCTTTAGCAGGGTCAATCCAAAATTTCCCCAGTTGAATCCATTGGAGGTATTTGCGAGGGTTGGCATGAGGACTAGGATCAACACAGTTGCAAGGTCCTCCACAACCACCCAGCCGACTGCCGCCTGACCCGGTTGCGTGTTCAGCAATCCGTTATCTGTCAGCCCTCGCAACAGGACGACCGTGCTGGCAATCGATATTGCTAGGCCGATGACGATCCCGGAGGAAGCGCTCCAACCCCATAACTGGCTAAGTCCCAGCCCCAGCAAAACCGTCAGTACCATGCGACCCAGGGCACCCGGGACGGCAACGGAGCGTACTCTCCAGAGGTCGTTGAGCGAGAAGTGCAAGCCCACACCGAACATTAGGAAGATCACGCCCAACTCGGCGAGCTGGCTGATCGTTTCTGTACTCCCGACAAACCCGGGTGTGAATGGACCGATGGCAATCCCTGCCAGCATGTAACCGACAATGGTCGGCAAGTGCAGCCGCCGGGCGATCAGCCCACCGAAGAACGCGACAACCAGGGCGACGGCGATATTGATTAGCAGAGTGACTTCATGCATGTTGAAGTCTTACTCTGCCAGCGAGCGGATATAGTCCAGGTCGAGTTCGCCTTTTGCGCCCCAGCCTTTCTTGCCTTCGGGGATCTCCGGGCGGAACTTCTCGTACAAACCATATGCCTGACTCTCCAGTTGTTTGGGGGTGTACGCTTTTGCCAGCTTCTGCAACGCGGCGCGCGCCTCGTCGAAGTCGTCGCCAAATTTTTGTTTCAAATATAATTCGACGCTTTCTGCATAAATAGGCTTTCCATCGATTGCTGCGCGCAGACCATGCGGGGTTTTGATCGCCGGAACGCCTCGCCCCAGAATCTCGACGAACTGCAACTCAACAGCTTCTTCTTTCTTCTTTCCTTTTTCCTTCGCTTTTTCTTCTTCCGACTTCTCTTCATAAATCCCCAACTTCCTCCCCTTCGACTGCGCATTGAGTCCCGCCACGGCTTTGCCAAGCGTTAATGCTGTTTCCTTTTCATAACCAAGTCTCTCTGCCACAACTGCCGCCCACAAGGTTAAGACTGGTGCACGATTGATCTTGATCTTCTTTTTTGCCATTTTCGCTCCTCTGCACAAACAAAATATTTGGATAGGCTTCGAAGAAGATGTAATGTCCTGAATACTATACCCGAATTGGGGACTCGAATCAACACAAATTCCTTACTGGGAAGTAATTTTAGCTCCATAATCTTCCTTTTGTTCTGCACAATTTCTGCACATTTGACCGGTATCTTATAGCAATACGAACCAAGGAGATATGGTTATGTTGAATGTGCTCAAAAGCAAACGATTTAGAAATCGGGCACTTATAGGCATTGTGGTTATTGCTGTTCTGCTTTTAGCGGGACGGACATTTTTTTCTGCCCAGGCAAATACGGTGGCAACGAATGTTGAGGGAAAAGTCGTTTCCGTGGTGGCAGCCGAAACGGTGGGAACTTCCGGTTCGCTGGCAGCCCAACCGTTTGCCAGCCTGACCTGGAAGACCAGTGGAGTGGTGGAAGAGGTGTACGTCAAAGCCGGGGATATGGTCAAGGCGGGCGATGTGTTGATGAAGTTGAACGCGACCAGCGCTCCATCCAGTGTCTTCTCGGCGCAGGCGGATCTGACGAATGCTCAAAAAGAGCTGGATGATCTGCTGATTTCCTCCAACGAGGATCTGGCGCAGGCGGTGATCGACTTGAAGGATGCGAAGGAAGCCCACGACCAGGCAGTAAGTTATTTGAAATATCTACAGACATCTCAGAAGATCCCACAAACGGAGACAAAAATCTTTATCGAGGAAACATTTGGCAAATGGAAATACCGCTACAAGAGCAGAGACTTCAAAGGTCCCGCGCCCGAGGACTGGATCATCGAAGCCGAGAATGACCTGGCGCTGAAGAAGGCGAAGTTGGAAGACGCCCAGCGCGCCTACGACCGCCTCAAGGATGGAGCGAACGCCCAGGATGTGACCATTGCCCAGGCGAGGATCGATGCGGCCCAGGCGACGGTCGACTCGCTGAGCATTCTCGCACCGTTCGATGGACAGGTGCTCTACGTCGAAAGCCGGCCAAACGACGTGGTGACGACCGATTCCACCGCACTCAACATGGCGAACATGGATCATTTGTATATCGAGACCCAGGTGAACGAATCTGACATTGCCAGACTCAAAGCGGGTGACCCAATCACAGCGGCGCTGGAGGCAATGCCCGGACTCGAGTTGACGGGGCAGGTGGCAGCGATCAGCGCGCTTGGAAAAGAGGATTCAGGTACCGTGCAATATACCGTTCGGATTGATATTGATCCTGCGAAAGACGGTGCATCACTTCCGTTGGGCTCGACGGCCAGTGTAACGATCCAGGTGAAGGAGGCGGCGGAGTTGCTGGCAGTGCCGATCACAGTCATTCAAAACGATGCGCAAGGCGAATATGTTTTCGTCATCCAGGCGGATGGCTCGACGAAGCGTGTGGATGTTGTCACAGGCACGATCGTGGGGGATCTGGTCACGGTGATCGGTGACCTGCAAGAAGGCGACTCTCTGACAACATTGCCAGTAGACAACGGCATGCCAGTGCCAGGGAGCGGACGCGGCTTGGGCAGGATGCTCAGATGATCCAATTCCCGGAGGTCATAAAGGAGATTCTGAATCAATATGGATGCTAAACGTATTTTCAAAGGGAAGAACGCCCGTTACTGGCTGATTGGCTTGATCGTAATTCTTGTCTCACTGTTCATATTACCGAGGCTTATACCTGCCCGCGCTGGTAATGTGGCTGACTCGAACGCAGCTGTGACTTCTGTGAATGTGGCTGAAACTGTGGAAACATCCGGCTCGCTGGCAGCCCAACCGTTTGCCGGACTGACCTGGGAGACCAGTGGAGTGGTGGAAGAGGTCTATGTCAAAGCGGGCGACAAGATCCAGGCAGGGGATGTATTGATGAAGCTGAGAACAACCAGTGTTTCAGCCGGCATTATTTCGGCGCAGGCGGATCTGGTGGACGCTCAGAAAGAGCTCGATGATCTGCTCGTCTCTTCCAACACAGACTTTGCGCAGGCCGTGATCGATTTGCGGGACGCCAGGCAAGCCTATGACAGGGCGGTCAATTATCTGGAATTTCTGGAGAGGTCCAAGACGACCCGGCAGACGCAGTCGAAAATATTTATCGATGAGATCAACCGAGGCGGCAAGAGATACATTTTCAAGACCAAAGAATTCAAAGGACCTGCGCCGGAGGATTGGATCATCGAAGCGGAGAATGACCTGGCATTGAAGAAAGCTCAATTGGAAGACGCCCAGCGCGCCTACGACCGCCTCCAGGATGGAGCAAACGCCCAGGATGTGACTGTCGCCCAGGCGAGGATCGATGCGGCCCAGGCAACAGTCGATTCGATGAACATTATTGCACCCTTCGACGGGCAAGTGCTGTACGTCGAAAGCCGGCCAAACGATGTGGTGACGACTGAGTCCACGGCGCTCAACATGGCGAACCTGGAGCATCTCTACATCGAGACGCAGGTGAGTGAATCGGATATTACCAGCATCCAGGTGGGGGAGCCGGTGACTGCGACGCTGGAGGCGGTGCCCGGGCTCAAGTTGACCGGTAAAGTGGCAGCCATCGACGCGCTTGGAGAGGTGGATTCCAATTCGGTCCAATACACGATTCGAATTGATATCGATAAGGTTCCTGAGGATGTATTCCTGCCCCTGAGCTCGACAGCGGATGTGACGATCCAGACGAAAGAGGAGGCGGAGTCGCTGGCAGTGCCGATCACGGTCGTTCAGAATGACGCTCAAGGTGAGTATGTCCTGGTGGTCCAAGCCGACGGTTCGACCAAGCGCGTGGATGTGGCCACAGGTACGATCGTGGGGGATCTGATCACGGTGAGCGGTGACCTGAAAGAAGGCGATGCCCTGGCGACACCCCAAAATAATGGCATGCCGGGACAAGGTGGAATGTTTGGTGGAAGGAACTAGGATGACCATCCACGATCCTGTTACTTTTCTGTTCAAATTCTGCATATATGCCCGCTACCCTGGGCGGGAAGATGAAAAGGAGATTCTTGGATATGGAAACTAAAAATGTTCGTAAAGGGAACAAAGCCCTTTATTGGCTGATGGGTTTGGTCGTAGTCATTATTGCGGCTTTCGTATTGCTGCGACCGAAATCATCTGAGGCGGCGAATGCCTCTTCGGAAGAGACGGGAACAGTGACTTCTGTGAATGTGAGTGAAACGGTGGAGTCCTCCGGCTCGCTGCAGGCGCAGCCTTCCGCTACTTTGCTCTGGAAGACCGGCGGAGTGGTGGAAGAAGTTTATGTCGAAGCGGGTGATAAGGTCAAAGAGGGGGATGTGTTGATGAAGTTGCAGACCACGACTGTCGATGCCAGCATTATTTCCGCCCAGGCGGACCTGGCCACAGCACAAAAAGATCTGGATGACCTGCTCAGCTCCTCCAGCACGGACCTGGCGCAGGCGGTGATCGATTTGAGGAACGCTCAGGAAACTTATGACAAAGCGGAAGATTACCTGCACTATCTGCAAACTTCCAAGAAGGTCCCGCAGACGGAAACGCGGACCGACACCCTGGTACGGAGCAATAGCTGGATGTATGTTTACAAGACGAAAGTTTACAAGGGACCCGCGCCCGCAGACTGGATCATCGAAGCCGACAATGACCTGGCGCTGAAAAAGGCGCAGTTGGAAGATGCCCAGTATACCTATGATCGTCTCAAAGATGGACCGAACGCTCAGGATGTAGTTGCTGCGCAAGCGAAAGTGGATGCCGCTCAGGCGACGGTCGACTCGATGAGCATTATCGCGCCCTTTGATGGACAGGTGCTGTACATCGAGAGCCAGCCTGGCGATCTGGTGGAGACGGGGACCTCGGCGGCCGATCTTGCCAATCTGGATCACCTCTACATCGAGTCTCAGGTGGACGAATCCGATATTGCCAGTGTCAAAGTGGATCAGTCGATCACATCGACGCTGGATGCCATGCCCGATCTTGAGTTGACCGGTAAGGTGGTCGCGATCGACCCGGTTGGAGAAGAAGATTCAGGTTTGGTGAAGTACACCGTTCTGATCGATATCGATAAGGTCGCTGAGGACATCTTCCTGCCTCTGGGTTCGACGGCCAATGTGACGATCCAGGTGAAGGAAGCCGCCACATCCCTGGCTGTGCCTATTAACATGGTTCAAAATGACAGCAAGGGCGAATATGTTTTGATGGTGCAAGCCGATGGCTCGACGAAGCGCGTGGATGTCGTGACAGGCATGATCGCAGACGACCTGGTCACCGTGACCGGTGACTTGAAGGAAGGTGACACCGTGACGACATCTGGAGGAAACTAGCATGATCCAAACCGAAAACCTGACCAAAGTTTACCCAATGGGCGAGGATGAAGTTCGCGCCCTGAATGGCGCCAGCTTCACCATCGAAAAAGGTGAAATGCTCACCATTATGGGTCCCTCCGGTTCGGGCAAGAGTACGTTGATGTCCATCATTGGCTGTTTGGATGTGCCCACGAGCGGTAGATATACCCTGGATGGAATTTCCGTGGAGAACCTGGAAGACACGCAGCTTGCCGAAATTCGCGGACGCAAAATCGGGTTCGTCTTTCAGCAGTTCAATTTGCTGGCGCGCACCAGCGCCCTGGAAAACGTGATGCTGCCGTTGACCTATGCAGGAGTCTCCGGGAAGGAACGCCAGAAGCGCGCCATGGAAGCGCTCGAGCGGGTTGGTTTGTCGGACCGAACGCATCATGCGCCCAATGAACTCTCCGGCGGGCAGCAGCAGCGCGTGGCGATCGCGCGGGCGATCGTCAACCAGCCGGCCATTTTGCTGGCTGACGAGCCGACCGGCGCGCTGGACAGCAAGACGGGCGTGGAGATCATGGAATTATTCCAGAGTCTCCATAAGGATCATGGACAAACGGTCATTCTGGTCACTCACGATTCGCATGTTGCGCGCCATACGAACCGAATTCTCAAGCTTTCGGATGGGTATATTGTTTCCGATGAGATCAATCATCATCCCATCAAAGCCGGTACACCACGGGCAGAAGAAATAGTAGTGGCGTAGAAGGAGTTTTAGCAATGTTACTTTCAGAAAATTTCAAGATTGCCCTGCGTGCCTTACGCGCCAACAAAATGCGATCTGTTCTTACGATGTTGGGCATTGTGATCGGAGTTGCGACAGTGGTCGCTCTGCTGGCAATTGGCAATGGCGCGACCTCCAGTATCACCAGTCAAATTCAAGGCACTGGCTCCAATTTGCTGAGCATCTCTGCCGGCAGACAGCAAATGGGGCCCAGCGAAGGATCGCAGCAGTCTTATCTCTATTATTCCGATTACGAATTGCTTCAGCGCACTTTGACGGAGAATGTGGCTTCCATCCTGCCAACCTATCAGTCATCCTATGCTCTGCAATACGGTGATGAAAGTTTTACCGCTTCTGTACTGGGAGTAATGGATGGATACGAGGAATTGCGTTCCTTGACGGTAGCACAAGGCCGTTTCATTTCCAGCGGCGATGATAGATCGGAGTCGCTGGTAACCGTCCTGGGCTCGCAGACCGCCAAGGATTTGTTCGGCAGTCTGTCACCGGTTGGCAAAGTAATCTCGATCAATGGAATCAAATTCAGAGTTATCGGTGTGCTTGAATCGAAAGGCTCTGGGTTCGGATCGGCGGATGATGCTGTGCTCATTCCGCTCGAAACCGGCTATTCCAAGCTGTTTGGGTCCACGGCGATGTACAACAGCAAACGAGTTGTAGATACTATTTATGTTTCGGTGATCGCTGCTGAAAAGATGGACACGGTTTCTTCACAGATCGAATATCTGTTGCGCCGTTCACATGACTTGAAGACCTCCGATGAATCGGACTTTAATATCATGAACCAGGCTGATCTGTTGGAGACGCTGAGTTCCGTGACCCAAACTCTGACGATCTTCCTGGGCGCCATTGCAGGGATTTCCCTCCTCGTGGGTGGGATCGGGATCATGAACATTATGTTGGTCTCCGTCACAGAACGGACCAAGGAAATCGGTCTGCGAAAAGCGGTGGGCGCCACTCGCAACCAGATCCTGGCGCAGTTCCTGATCGAGACCCTGACCCTGAGTATCCTGGGTGGCATCATTGGCATTCTGTTTGGAGTTTCCATCGCTCTCCTGTTTACTTTCTCGGGACTGATCACAGCCTCCATCTCGGCTGGGTCCATCGTTCTGGCATTTACTTTTTCCCTGGCGATCGGTGTGTTCTTTGGTCTGTATCCTGCCTATCGTGCTGCGAACCTGCATCCGATGGAAGCCCTGCGGTATGAGTAATCCATCACTCTTTAGAACTGCATGACCCCACGCAGAGCATGACCGAATCATAAAATTCAAAATACAGGATGTTTTATGGAAAGCAGTATTTCAATGAGTAAAGTTGTCTTGTCGCCAAAACATGCGGTCAGGTGGATTGGATTGATATTCATCGGTATTGCCCTACTGACTGTAAGCCTTGACAACACAATTATGAACATTGCTTTGCCAACCTTGTCACGCGAGCTGGTTGCGACAACGGAGCAACTGCAGTGGGTTACAGATGCCTACACCTTATCATTTGCTTCTCTGCTTTTGATCAGTGGCGCCATTAGCGATCGATATGGCAGGAGAAAGACATTGCTTATCGGTTTGATGCTTTTTGGTATCGGATCGGCGACCGTAACGATTGTTACTTCGATCAATACACTAATCCTCGTGCGGACCTTGTTGGGAATTGCAGGCTCCCTGATCATGCCGGCCACACTTTCGATCATCAATGTGACGTTTTCCACAGAGGAGCGTCCGCAGGCGATTGCGATTTGGTCGCTCATCTTTGCGGTGGGTATGATGCTTGGTCCCGTACTTAGTGGTTTTCTACTGCGTTATTTCTCCTGGCACGTTTTGTTTCTGATCAATGTTCCGATTGCGACAGTTTCTATTTGGGGTTGCGCCCGTTATCTGGATGAGTCAAGGGATGAAAGCATACCGAGCATTGACATAGTCGGCGGACTTCTGAGTACTGCGGGATTATTCGCCATAATTTATGGCATGATCGCAGCCGGAACGGTTGGATGGGCTGATCCCAGCGTGCTGCTCTCTTTTTTGGTTTCCATTATCGTCCTGGCAGTCTTTGCCTGGTGGGAGATGCGCACATCAGCACCCGTGCTTCCCATGTACCTTTTTAAGAACATGTCCTTCACGGGCGCCAGCCTTGCATTGACCCTGGTCATGTTTAGCATGGCTGGCGGCATGTTTTCACTCAGCCAGTATATGCAAACTGTTTTGAATTATTCGCCTTTTCAGGCAGGGTTAAGCATGTTACCACTGCCCATTGTGGTCATGATCGTTACCCCTCTAGCCACAAAGCTACTGCAGAAAATTGGTATAAAGTTATCCATCACCATTGGGCTAAGCCTGGTAACAATCAGTCTTTTTTATATGAGTATCTTTTACACCAGTAATGCCAGTTATTCCCTGATCGTAATCGGTCAGGTGCTCATGGCCTCTGGCATGGGGATCACGATGCCATCGGCGACAAATTCCATTATGGGGGCAATCCCGGCAGCTAAAAGCGGCATTGGTTCAGCCATGAACGATACCACGCGCGAATTGGGGAATGCTTTTGGGGTTGCCCTGCTCGGAAGCTTGATCAACTCCACTTATCTGGCTGGAGTGCAGGATTTGAAAATTCTGTTGCCACAGGTGTCGGGCGAGGTATTAGCTTCAATATCCAGCAGTATCCAAACAGCGCATACTGTTGCGCAAAGCTTGGACGCCGTAACAGGTGCCTTAATTATCAAAGTAGCTAATCAGGCCTTTGTTTCAGGAATGAACTTAGCCCTGGCTGTTGGAGGTGGGATCATGTTGTGTGCGTGTGTGTTCGTCTTTCTAACAGTGCCTGCTAAAATCCAACAGACAAAGACCAACTGGGGATAAAATAATATTTCCATGCCCAAGAAAATTCTTCTTGTAGACGATGAGCCCGAGATCCTGGAAATCTGCCGCGACTATCTCAAAGCCTCCGGTTATGACGTAGTCACAGCGAAAGACGGCGCACAAGGGCTTTCCGCTTTCCGGCGCGAAAGGCCTGATCTGATCGTGCTGGATCTCATGCTCCCCGAAATCGACGGGCTGGACGTTTGCCGGACGATCCGGCGTGAGAGCAATGTGCCGATCATCATGCTGACGGCGCGTGTCGAAGAGACGGACAAGCTTGTGGGACTCGAGATCGGCGCGGATGATTACATGACCAAGCCATTCAGCCCGCGCGAGCTGGTGGCGCGCGTACGGGTCGTGCTGCGCCGCGCCAGCGGCGATGTGACAGCCGAAGTCATTCGGGTTGGGAATGTCTCGTTGGACAGGGCCCACTATGAGGTCCAGATCAGGAAGCGGGCAGTCCAGCTCACCCCCACGGAGTTCGAGATCATGGCGACGTTGATGAGTCAGCCGGGCCGCATTTTTTCGCGAAATCAACTCCTGAGCGCGGCGCATGGCGTTGCGTTCGAAAGTTACGAGCGCGCCATCGATTCACATATTCGTAACCTGCGCCACAAGCTGGAACCGGATGACCTGATCGTCACCGTGCATGGCGTAGGCTACAAATTCGAGGCCTGATATGCAATCCTCCGTAAGCGAAATTCGCAGGCGACTACTGTTTCTTTTAGTGCGTGCATTCATACTCGTTGTGTTCTTATCGTTTTTGATCTTTACCATAGCTATTGGGTACTTTCTGGCATCGTCTTCATCGCCTGCACTATCCTCTGTTGCCGACATGTTGGAAAGTTATTATCTCGCCAAAGGTAGTTGGGATGGCGTAGATCAAGTATTTACGTTATACGATCGTTTCGACTCGAGGAATGCATCTAGGAACGTGTTAGTGCTGGATAAGAATTATCATCTCGTTCTGGACTTACAAAAGAGTCCCACCCCGATGGCGGGTCCTGTCTATCAGGTGCAAGATCAAGATGAGGTACACAGCCTTACGGTACGCGGAGAAACTGTTGGATATCTGGTCCTTCAATCTTCATCGATCGCGGATCGATTTGGGTTTGTGGGAGCCATCTTCTTCCCGATCACAATTATCATGTTCTTTCTAGCAGTGTTCCTGGTGATCGTGGCAACGCTGCTGATACGCCGATTCGTGAACCCGCTCGCCGATCTCATCTTTGCTGCACGGGAAGTGGCGCACGGAAAATTAAACACCCGCATTCCCAAGAAGGGACCACAGGACCTGCAAAGTCTCTCTGAAAGTTTCAACGAGATGGCTTCCGCGCTCGAGCTCAGCGATAGGCAGCGCCGGGACATGCTGGCGGACGTTGCCCACGAATTACGGACTCCACTCTCGGTCATTCGCGGCCGCCTCGAAGGCATTGTGGATGGGATTTACACGGAAAATGGTTCGCAGATTTCGATGGCCCTGGAGCAGACCTATGTTCTTGGGAGGCTTGTGGATGACCTGCGCCTGCTGACCCTTGCCGAAACCCGTCAACTTTCATTCGACAAGCGTGATGTCAACATTGGCGATGTCATCGAACGAGTTTTAGATGTGTTCTCTGCTGAAGCTGGTGAAAAAAATATTTCTCTTTCCTTCCCGGAAAGGAATGGGAACCTCTCTGCTCATGTTGATCCGCAGCGTTTTGAGCAGGTGATGAGCAATGTGGTCGGTAATTCGCTTCGTTATGTTCAGGAGGGTGGCAGAGTTTGGATCACTGCTGATGGGGCACAGGACATTGTACGGATCACCGTCAGCGACAACGGCGCAGGGATTCCGGCGGAGGACCTGCCCTTCATCTTTGACCGCTTCTGGCGCAAAGACAAATCCCGGGCCCGCGCTTCCGGTGGAACCGGGCTGGGTCTTGCCATTGCGAAGCAACTCATCGAAGCCCAGGGCGGGACGATCGAGGCTAGAAATTTGCCGGAAGGTGGATTGCAGGTGATTGTTACTTTGAAAAAGTAACAATTGTTGTTGCAAGTATTTTTGCGATGGTGGACTTGTGCCCTGGATAGGGAGACAAGCCTGTATCAGCGTTAATGCCATTTGTTTTCAAGGAATATCTTTACAACCCGGGGATCAAAGTGTTTGCCTGATTCCTCCTGGATGTGAAGATATACAGCCTCAGGTGTCCAGGCAGCGCGGTATGGCCGAACCGATGTAAGCGCGTCGAACACATCTACAATAGCAAACATGCGCGCGGATAACGGGATCTCTTCTCCTTTTAACCCGCGCGGATATCCGCTTCCATCCCACTTCTCGTGGTGGCAGTAGGGGATTTCCAGTGCGCGTTTTAAGTACGTGATTGGCGAAAGCATTTTATAGGCATAGAATGGGTGCTGCTGCATCACTTCCCATTCGCTCTCTGAGAGAGGACCGGACTTGAACAGGATCGAATCGGGAACTCCCATTTTGCCGATGTCATGGAGCAGGGCCCCACGCCGGAGGTCCAATTTTTCCGTATCACTCATGTTCATTTTTTTTGCAAGCTCCAGCACCATCTCGGTCACGCGCTGGGTATGGCCTTCCGTCTCCCTGTCGCGCAAATCAAGTGCACGCGACCAGCCCTCAATGGTGGCATCGTAGGCCAGCATAAGCTCCATGTTGGAGCGTTGCAGGTTCTCGAACAGGGAGGCATTCTCGATCGCAATGGCGGCCTGGGTCGCGAGGGTCTCGAAGTAATTCATCCATTCCTGTTCAGGCTCAAGTGGTTTACGATGGAAGAGTTCCAGTACACCTTTGACCTGTCCCTTGAAAATCAGGGGAGCAACGTAATGGGTATCGAACTTTTCCTCCACTAACAGCGAGGCACGACCGAACGCCTCGCCTGCCTGTTTCAGATTCGCACAGGAAATGATGCGGTATTCCCGGGCGGCTTTTCCCGCGCATCCATCCCCAAGTTTGACATGGGATTGTTCAATGCTGGGCGTTTTGAATCCTATTCCGGCAGCATAGTCAAGTGTGTGGGTAACAGGATTCAACAGCAGAATGCTGACGGCGTCCACTTGTAGCTCATCCTTCACGTTGTTCAAAATCACATTGAAAGTTACGTTTAGATCGAAATTCGTGCTGATAGCAAGGTCGATCTGATGCAAGGCGAGCAAATGATGCAACTGTTGTTCGGTTTGTTCATGCAGGGTCACGCGATGAAGGGCATTCGCAGCAATATCAGCAATTGCATTGAACAAACGCAGGTCTCGATCTGTCAAGTCGGCCCGCCGAGCGATCCACAATGCGCCAATCGCAAGCTCCTTTGCGATGAGAGGTACGGCAGCTATGCAATGAGAGTCACCCAGTAGATCCGGCCGGTAAAAGCGCGTATCAACATCAGCGCTGTTGCTCAAGTATGGTTCCTTACTTTCGATCACCCAGCCGCTTATTCCTTTGTTGGATGGGATAGTCAACCCCGTAAATTTTTCTCCGACAATCCCGCGTCCCATCTCAACGATGAGACCACCAGTCATGGGGCTGGGCAGGACTACTATGGAGCCATCTGCGTCGAATAGATCTACTAGTTGATCAAGAAGTACAGTAAGTATCTCTGTTTTGGTCACGGCTTTACGCAAGGCATTGCTCACCGTGATCACTGCCTCGCGTTCCAGTTCGTGCTGTTTCCGTTCCTGCTCGGCGCGTTTGCGCTCGGTAATATTCCGGGCAATGCCAATGATGCGCGAGACCCGACCGGTTTCGTCGCGCGCGGGAATAAGGTTTGAATGGAAAAAGTGATGTCCTGAGGGTAGATCCAATTCCTCCTCGTGTTCCACTGGCTGACCCGTTTCAACACAGCGGTGAAGTGTGGCATTAATTATGGAAGCGACTTCTTCAGGAATGATCTCTTCGAGAAGTTTACCAATTATTTCTGTGCGAGGTACGCCTGGCAATATTTCACTGGCAGGGTTTATCTCAAGAACCTGGAAGTGATCGTTCTCTGTTACTTTAAGTAGGAACAGGGCATCCGTGACATTGTCGAATACCTCGCGATACCTCCATTCGCTCTCTCGCAGAGCCTCTTCCGCCCGTTTGCGCTCTTTCTGGTTCTCCGCCTCATTTAAAGCCCGTTTCATGGCTGGAACCAAACGTGCCAGCTTGTTCTTTAGCACATAATCTGTTGCGCCCTGCGTCAACCCATCAATCGCGGCATCCTCGCCCAATGTGCCTGAAACAAATATAAACGGGATATGAGGGTATTGTGCCTGAGCGAAGCGCAGCGCCGATACGCCGTCGTAGCCGGGCAGGCGGTAATCTGCCAGGACTAAATCATAACCACCCGTGTGCAGGGCATGACCGAATTCATCAGCAGACTGGACCCGCGTGATTTTACAAAGAATGCCGGCAGATTCCAGAGTCGCTTGAACAAGTTCAGCGTCGATCGGATCGTCTTCGAGGTGCAGGATGGATATTGGTCCGTCCATGATTTTCACCATCTTTCGATTTTCATGAGGAATTTTGCGACGTTGTTCGTCAGGAATTGTTCGCAGTGTTGAAAGGAGGGGGCTCATTGATCAGCGCCCAAAACATACCGACCTGCTTGACCGCATTCACAAATTCAACGAATTTGACCGGTTTCACCACATAGGCATTAACGCCAAGTTGATAGCAATTTTCCAGATCCCTGGACTCACGCGAAGAGGTCAAAATCACGACCGGTATGGTTTGCAGATGCTTGTCCGCTTTGATTTGCCTGAGAACCTGAATACCATCTACTTTTGGCATCTTGAGATCAAGCAAGATCACAATTGGGTTGCCGCCAGGTTCATTGGCGAATTTTCCGCGGCGATACAGATAGTCGAGTGCCTCCGCACCATCACGCATGATCAGCACATTATTTGTCAGGTCATATTCACTGAGCGCGTTGATGGTCAGTTCCACATCTTTAGGGTCGTCCTCGACGAGCAGGATTCGCTTGAATTGTTTCATGTTACATCCTTTTCTGATATTGGCAGCGAGAAGTAAAATGTCGCGCCATGGTCCACTTTTCCATCAGCCCAGGTCCTGCCGCCGTGGCGATTGATGATGCGGCGAACATTTGCAAGACCAATGCCTGTACCTTCGAAGTCATCCTGCTGATGCAGTCGTTGAAAAACCCCGAAGAGTTTATCCGCATATGCCATGTCAAATCCCACGCCGTTGTCGCGGACGAAGATTGCGACCTCGGTTTCGTTTTCCCTTTTGTATCCGATCTCGATCTCCGCAACCGGCCTCGGACGAGTGAACTTTAATGCGTTCAAAATCAGATTGGTCATCACTACTCTCAGCATGGCTTGGTCACCGGTAACACGGGGCAGTAAGGCAATCTTCCATTGGATGTTTCTGCCCTCCGTTTCGGGCTGGGCTTCTCGAATCACCTCCTGGATCAATTCGCCAAGATCAACCTGTGCCTTCGATATTTCACTGCGACTCACGCGCGAAAAGGCAAGGAGGTCGTCAATCAGCATGCCCATCTTTCTGGCCGAATCGGCAATCACATCCATGTAGTGCCGGCTTTGGTCGTCGAGATCTGCCGTGGTCCTGTTTTTCAGCATCTCCACGAAACCATCGATGTGGCGCAGCGGCGCGCGTAGATCGTGAGAAATAGAATAGGCGAACGCTTCGAGTTCTTTGTTCGCCGCTTCGATCTGGGCGGTGCGGTTGGCAACACGCTGCTCGAGTTCCCGATTTAGCTGACGGATTTCTTCCTCCGCGCGCTTGCGGTCGGTGATGTCTGTAACGATGCCTTCGATGGCAATCGGCTTTCCCGCACCATCAAGCACTAGAATATTTCGCTGGTTGAACCAGCGCACTGTTCCAGATTTATGAATGGCCTGGTATTCATAGGTTGGGAGCATTTCACCGTTAAGAAGATTTATCCATTGCTCTTCAAAATATTTGTGCCAGTCTGGATGAAGTGCCTGTTTGAACAGTAAAGGATTGGCATAGTAATCTTCCGGTGGATAACCCAGCATCGTCAACACCGCCGGGCTTATATATTCATACCTGCCATCGGGCAATGACATTCTGTAGATCACATCGCGTGCATTTTCCGTCAAACGGCGGAAACGTCCTTCACTTTGACGCAACGCCTCTTCCGTCTGCTTGCGTTCCGTGATGTCGCGCACCAAAGCCAGGTTATAGCTTTGACTGTCGTACTCAAAGTAGTTGGCATAGATTTCGACCGGGAAAATGCGGCCATCTTTTGCCTTGTGATGACCCTCGAAGATCAGCGAGCGTTGCGCCCTGAGTTCGTTCCAATGACTGGACCAGCGCTCTGGAGGAAAGTCGGGGTCGACATCCTGCACACCCAGCCCGAGCAGTTCAGCGCGAGTATATCCCAGGACGCTACAGGCCCCGTCGTTGACAAAATGAAAGCGGGCGTTTTCATCGATCAGAAAAGCGGCTTCACGCACATTATTCAGGGCAAAATTCACGAGGACAAGGTTTTGCTCCGCCTGTTTACGCTCGGCGATTTCTTTTTTCAGTCGGACATTAGCCTGAGCCAATTCTGAAGTGCGCTCCACTACCTGCTGTTCGAGACTCTCCTTTGCCTCTTCAAGTTTTTGGGTCAGGTCTCGAAGGCGCAAGTGCGTGCTGACGCGCGCCAGGACCTCCTCATGCTCAAAGGGCTTGGTAATGTAATCCATGCCGCCCACTTCAAAACCCCTGACCTTGTCTTCCGTCCTGGTTACAATCGTCATAAAAATGACGGGGATCTCGCGCGTTCGCTCATCCACTTTCAAGCGGCGGCAGGCTTCAAAACCGTCGATGCCCGGCAGCAACACATCCAGCAAGATCAGGTCAGGATGATCTTGTTGAGCCAATCGCAACCCCGCTTCACCATCACGGGCGACCATGACTTGAAAGCCATGAGTTGCCAAATAGTCCACCACAACCGATAGATTCGCCGGGTTATCATCAACAATCAAGATCGTGTGTTTTGGGGCATCAACGAAATCACCAGGTTTTTCCATTTCATTTCTCCTTGATAAACTGCCTGACAAAAGCCACGATTTGGTCAAGTTCGAAGTCCCTGGTCAATTCGCGCAGTCGATCGCAGAATGGGAGATATGCCTCATTCAATCTGGCAAGCTGGGCCGCGCGTGCCTGAATCTCCAGAATGCGCCCTGACTGGGCTAGCTTGCACAGCACTGCCAAGTCCTCTTGGGACGGCGGGATCAGCGGCGCAGCGACTGTCTTGCCCTGCTCCTTTGGCTCGTTGCGAAGCCAATTCAGTTTTAGATGTGTTTCCAGTAAATCCAGCAACTTTTCCATCTTGACCGGCTTGCGCAGGAACGCATTACAACCGGCCACCCGACTCTTTTCTTCATCTGCCTCGAGCACACTGGCTGAGACGGCGATGATCAACACATCTGCAAATGTTGGCTGCTGCCGGATTTCCTGGGTCGCCTCGATGCCGGTCTTAACCGGCATGACCAGATCCATCAAAATCACGCTGGGTTGCCACGTTTGCACCTCTTCCACCGCCTGTTGCCCATCCTCAGCAGTGCGCACTTCGAAACCTAATGGCTGCAACATGTCGACCAGCAGCCGGCGGTTATATTCTTTGTCGTCAGCCACCAGCACTTTTTGCCGCGGTCCCTCATACCCGATAATTTCGCGCACACGAGTTGGCTGCTCCGGCTCGGCAACGCCTGTTACCGGCAGGGTCACCTCGAACCAAAACGTGCTGCCGCGGCCCGGCTCACTCTTGACTTGTATCTGGCTGCCCATCAGGTGTACGATCTGCTGGCTGATCGCCAATCCCAGCCCGGCTCCTTCCGCCCGCCGCTCGGCCTCGCTTACCTGCTCGAAAGGCTGAAAGATGCGCGCCAACTGCTCGGGTGAGATGCCAATGCCACTGTCCTCTACTTCAAAATGCAGAATGGTAAATGCAGAATGATGAATGTCTGGCGCGCCTTCATCCTTTGCCATCACGCGCAGAGTGACATGTCCCTGGTCGGTGAACTTGACCGCATTACCCAACAGGTTGAGCAGGACTTGCCGCAAGCGCTTTTCGTCGGCCAGCACCGTGGCGGGCAGGGGGGAGAGAGATTCATAGGTGAGGGAGAGTTCCTTGGCTTCGGCCCGGGCGCGAATGATCTCAATGATCTGGCGTAGAAACATGGGTAGGTGGAACGGCAGGGGGGCAAGGTCCATCTTGCCAGCCTCGATTTTTGCCAGATCGAGCACGTCGTCGATGAGGGTCAGCAGGTGCTGACCGCTTTGCTCAATGATGTCCAGCCCATCAGTCAGGGAGCCGGTATGCCCGGTGCGCCGCTTGAGAACGTCGGCATAGCCCAGGATGGCGTTGAGGGGGGTGCGCAGCTCGTGGCTCATGTTCGCCAGGAACACACTCTTGGCGCGGTTGGCCACTTCGGCGGCGCGTTGCGCTTCTTCGGCATCGTCTTTCGCAATTTGCAATTGTTGGTTTGACTCGGCTAACTGGTGGGTACGCTCAGTTACCTGATGCTCAAGTTCCAGGTTGCGCTGATAAAGGCTTCTTACTCGCCAGCGGTAGCCGGTGAAAGCCAGTGCCAGGATGGCGGCAATCACAGCGCCTCTAAACCACCATGTTCCCCACCAGGGCGGTGTGATGGTGATTTTGAGCGCCACCCCCTGCTCATTCCATACCCCATCTTCGTTTGCTCCCTGCGCCCGGAATACATAGTCGCCAGCATCCAGGTTGGTATAGACCGCCATCCGCTCTTTGCTATCCACCATGAGCCAGTTGGCGTCGAAGCCTTCCAGCTTATAACGGTAATGGTTCTTTGCAGGTACCACGTAACTCAATGCTGAAAATTCAAAGGAAAGACTGTTCTGATTGTATGGTAACGTCAACGCATCGGTCTCACTGATGATCTTTTTAAGTACAGAGCTGCTGCCTACTGGCACCGACTTGCCAAAGAGCCGGAAATCCGTGAGCGCCACTGGGGGCACAAAGGGGTTGTCCTTTATCTGATTGGGGTCAAAGACGTTAAAGCCATTGATGCCGCCAAAATACATCTCCCCGGTGCGTGGACTCTTGTAAAATGCCGTGAAGACATTGAATTCGTTACTTTGCAGGCCGTCCGAGGCATCATAGTTGCGGAAGGCTTTGGTCTTGGGGTTGAAACGGGTGAGTCCATTGTTGGTACTGATCCACAGATTGCCCTGCTCATCTTCCAGGATGCCCTCGATGGTGTTGTTGGGCAATCCATCCTCTTCCGTGTATACCGTGCAGGTTTCGGTGGCTCGATCAAAAACGCACAAGCCCCCGGCTGTGCCAATCCAAAACTGCCCGGCCCGATCTTCATAGAGAACCCGCACTGCATCATCGGGCAGGCTTTTCAGGTTCTGCGGGTCATTCTGGAACCGTCTAAATGTTTCTGTCACCGTGTCAAAGCGATTTAATCCGCCGCCTTCCGTAGCCACCCACAAGATTTTCGCACGGTCTTCATAGATATCTGAGACCGAGCCCCCACTCAAGCTGGTCGGATTACCAGGATCACGCAGGTACCGTTGGAAGGTTTCCGTGGTCCGGTCAAAGCGGCTCAGCCCGTTATTCCAGCCACCCACCCATAGAACGCCGTTCGAGTCTTGGTAAAGCGACCGGATGATGTCATCGCTCAGACTATGAGAATCGGTGGGGTCAAACCTGTAGGCTTTGAATTGACCGGTCTTGGGATCAAACCGGTTCAGCCCGCCCAAAAAGGTGCCAAACCAGAGGGTGCCGTCCGGGTCTTCCTGGGTAGCCGTCACCGACCCGTTGGAGATACTGGCCGGGTTTTGGGGGTCGTTGCGATAGACCTGCCAGGTGTTCGACCGGCGATCCCAGCGGTTGAGGGTGCGGTCATTGCCGATCCACACGACACCGGTGTGGTCTTCAAAGATAGAGAGGATGAAATTGTCTGCCACACTGTTTGGGTTGTCTGCCTCGTGTTTGTAGTGGGCGAACTTGGGCGGACGAGTTGAGAACATATTCGCCCCGCCGCCCTCGGTGCCCACCCACAGCGTCCCCGATGGGTCTTCATAGAAGGAGCTAACGAAATTGTTTCGCAAGCTGTGTGGATCACCGGGATCATTCTTGTATTGCACAATCTGTTTCTGCTGCCGATCAAATTTCAAGATTCCGGCGCCTGCAGTCCCCAGCCACAGATTACCCGCCGCATCTTCGTAGAACTGCGTAATTGAATTGAGACTGGCTGCATCCGGCTGGTTGGGGGCAATCGCGTAGCGGGTAAAACGACCGGTTTGCCGGTTCAACGATCCGAACCCCGTTTCAGTACCCACCCAGAACATCCCGGCGCGGTCTTCGTACGTCGCATTAACCTTCGCATTCGGTAATGTGTCTGGCTCGTCTGGATTTGGTAAGTATCGGGTAATCTGGCCTGAGACTGGGTCGAGCCGGTTCAGTCCCGCATCCCTGGTCCCAATCCACATCATACCGCTCGAATCCTGGTAGACATTCATGAGAGCATTACTGCTCAGACTGTTAGCATCCTGCGGGTCGTAGTGGTAGCGGGTAACAATTCCGGTGGCCGGATCGAGCCGGTTCAAGCCGCTATCCTGGGTGCCAATCCACAGCGTACCCGTCCGATCTTCGTACAGACTCGATTTTTGGATATTGTTTCCGCTCAAGCTGTTGAGATTTTCCGGGTCGTGGCGGTAGTGAGTAAAAGTCTCGGTTGCCAG
>DASTJG010000593.1:0-3617 GCA_035716785.1 Anaerolineales bacterium | reverse complement strand
GCCTCTGCTTCAGGCAGGTAGTCAACACCGTCTGCGCCGTAGATCTCCTTGCAGATCGTCTCGATTTTTTCCTTGATGGGCATTTCCAGGGGATAAAGGAATTGGAAATTGGTCGGCTTTTCCGCAGCCTTGATGACTGCCTCGGCCAGTGCAACCGCGCCCTTCCCGCCATCCATCCAGTGCGTGCAGACCGCGGCGTCTTCCGCGCCTGCCTCGATGGCTGCCTGTCGGATCAATTCCACCTCTGCCGGTGTATCAGTCGCAAAGGAGTTCACCGCGACCACCACGTTCACACCGAAGCGCCTAGCATTCCGAATGTGATGCTGAAGGTTGCCAAGTCCCGCGCGCAGCAGGTCGAGGTTCTCATCTGTGTATTCGGGGGCCAGCGGCTTACCGGCTACTACCTTCGGTCCGCCGCCATGCATCTTGAGGGCGCGCACGGTTGCGACCAACACCACCACCTGCGGGATCAAACCCGAGTAGCGGCATTTGATATCGAAGAATTTCTCCATGCCGATGTCCGCGCCGAAGCCGGATTCGGTGACGACGTAATCCGCCAGTTTGAGCGCGATCTTGTCGGCGATGATGGAGGACTGACCGTGCGCAATGTTGGCAAACGGTCCCGCGTGGACAAAGGCAGCCGTCCCTTCGAGGGTTTGCATCAGGTTGGGCTTGATGGCGTCCTTCATCAGCACGGTCAGCGCGCCCGCGACGCCGAGATCCTCGGCGGTAACAGCCTGGCCCTTCTTGTCCGTTGCAACGACCATCCGACTTAGCCGATCGCGCATGTCACTCAGGCTGGTTGTCAGCGCCAGGATCGCCATGATCTCGCTGGCAACGGTGATGTCGAAGCCGGAGCGATGTTCGTGACCAAGTTCTTCCTTTCCCAGCCCCACCTGGATCTCACGCAGGAAGCGATCGTTGGTGTCCAGCACGCGTCGCCACGCAATGCCGTTCGGATCGATGTCGAGGCGGGCGAAGCGCGCGCGTTCTTCGGGCGTCAGATCGTTGGGATTCGTCTTTTCGATGCCAAGCTTTTTCAAGCGGCGCAGCATCGAGGGGGAAAACCTACGATTGCCTTTCTTGTCCACCGGACAAAGAGCATTGAAGAGTTTCTCATCGTCCTGGTTCGATTCGTGCAGCATACGTGCGTCGAGGGCGGCCGCACACAGATTATGCGCGGCGGTAATGGCGTGAATGTCGCCGGTCAGGTGCAGGTTGAAATCTTCCATCGGGATGACCTGCGAATACCCGCCGCCGGCTGCACCACCTTTGATGCCAAACGTCGGTCCCTGCGATGGCTGGCGGATACAGGTAAAGACACGCTTGCCGAGATGTGCACCCAGCGCCTGACTCAACCCGACCATGGTTGTGCTTTTCCCTTCCCCAAGCGGCGTTGGAGTGATGGCAGTTACATCAATGTATTTGCCGTTCGGGCGCTTTGCGAGGCGGTCGAGGACCTCGAGTTTGACCTTGGCTTTGTAGGGACCGTACAACTCCAGTTCGTTTTCACGGATTCCCAGTTCCGCGGCAATTTGCAGGATCGGTTTGAGCTTACCCGCTTGCGCGATCTCGATATCCGAGGGCACCGGACGAAGAAGTTTGAGCTTTGTCGGTGTAAAGACTGCCTTTTTGCCGTTGGAAGACAGCGAAGTCACAGTTTTCTTGGTGGCGGGTTTCTTGACCGGACCTTTTTTCTTTGGCAAAGCTTTGCTCTTCCTGGTGATAGCCATATTTTCTCCTTTATACTGGTTCGGCTTAATTGTCAGACTTTTCGTTTTTCTGAAAAGAGACTTCCATCCCTGATTTACGCGAATAGTGTCACATGTTGTCTGACAGCTTTGGCTGTGAATCAGGCGGTGATCCAGGTGCCAAGAGTTTCTCCACTCAATGCGCGCATGACACTGCCAGGTTCCGCGCCGGAGAATATTTGGATTTTGAGAGTGGGATTTTGCTTGACCAGATCCAGCATCTGCATCACTTTCGATCTCATCCCGCCGGTCACGTCTACGCCTGCAGATTTCTCGATGTTCTCAGCGACGTTGCTGAAGGTCTGTGGGGTGATGGTTTCCACTTTGCGCGTTCGGGTGGGAAAATCCTCCCAAACGGCGGCTTCGAGTCCGGCCAGAAGGACACGGTCAGGATTGAGCGCCCGTGTGAGGTGGCCGAACAGATCCTCGGTGGAAAGGATCGTCCCGCCGCGCACCTCGTCGAAGGTGACATCACCATAGATCACCGGCAGGAGTCCGGCTGCCAGGGCCATGCTGATCGAGGATGTGTCCCAGATGGAAACCTTCCCGCCACTCGCGATGAGGTTTGCCGAGGGTGGGAAAGCGATGGCAGGCAGATTCACTTTGTGCAAAGCCTTCATTACGAATCGATTCAATGCCGAAGCCTGATACCAGACCTTTGCGAAACCCTTCCAATAATTGTTTTCGGTTGTGTCGCGTTCCCGATGCACAAGAGGGGAAGGGCTGGGCATGAGTCCATCACGGGTATGATATTCGCTTGCCGCCACATGCCCAAAGGAGCCGGAACCATGTCCAAGGATGAGACGCAGGTTTGGGTGCGTCCGAAACGCGGTCGCGATTTGCAGCGTCGCATCTTCGATGACATCCATTTTGGGAGTATAAGGTTGGGTCTTATCTGTAATTAATGATCCGCCAAGTTTGAGAAAAATAAGCTCTTTCATGGGTCTATTTAACCACAAAAGCGTAATAAAGACTCATAAGAAGAAGTAGTATAATCTCGCCGCTTATGAGCACCAGCGCGATCGTCATTCTTTTGGTTGCCCTGCTTGCAGCAGGTGGATTGCTCGCGGCGCGGGCTGGAGTCCGTTCCATCCAGCGGGCGCGGAAAGTTGTCTTTTACCGTACCCGCAAGGCCTACATGCTGGCAGGCTGGCAATGGCTTCTGCTGGCGCTGGTTTTGCTTTCATCCACAGTTGCCTCGGCTTTATTCGGAGAGCCGGTTGCGAATCAGATCTTTCCGCAGACTGCCGTGCCGGTGGTCCTGCCGGTTTCGACTGCCCTCCCCAGCTCGACGCCTATGCCATCCGCCACTCGGACAGATAGACCTGCGGGGACTTCGACACCTGATGGCACGTTGACTCCCTCATTGACATTTACTCAAACCCAGACGCCGAGTCGGACGCCGACGGTAACCTCTACCCCACGCGCAACGTGGACGCCATCCAAAACGCGCACACCAACGTTAACCCCCACGGCAACTCACACCAAATTACCCTCGCCAACGGAAAATTTAAGCGCGCTTGCCACCCGGGCTGCAAAGACTTTGGAAGCACAACTAGCGGTCAAAGCGTTATCGCGTACCCCAACACGCACGAGAACAGCGACACTGGCTCCTTCTCTTACGCCGACGATTACCCCCACATTAACTCCTTTCCCAACTTCGACATTGAATCAGAAACTGGCCGCCATCCCAAGCGTGACTCGCACCGCGCCTCCAACCGGAACTCCCTCCCCGACGAGCACTCCGCGTGCAACTCTTACCTTTACATCAACTCCAACCAATACAGCCACGCGCGCGCCGAGTCTACCACCGACTTCTACCCGTACCCCTCTTCCCACGTCAACGCTATTTCCGACTCGCACGCC
>DASTJG010000592.1:0-9127 GCA_035716785.1 Anaerolineales bacterium | reverse complement strand
AGCAATCGCAACAATGTTTATTTCAAATCCACAGATGATGCGATCCATCTGGACAATATGGATCGTCCATTTTTGATCGAAAATAATCGCATCATGTACGCCGGAGACGATGGGATCGAGATCAACCTACAGGATAAGCCTTCGCCCGCGGGTCCAGTGGACATAAACATCTGGAATAATATGATCATTGGAAGCCGTGAAGACGGCATCCAATTGATCGACTTTCCCGGTGACCCGCAGAACACCAATCGTCGCTTTGTGATCGTGGGGAACCTGATCGCCAACAGTCTCCAGGCCGGGATCGGGCTGATGCCGGGTGCAAATACAGTGGAGGATTTCTCAGGCGCCGATATGGCAGAAGCAGTCCGGGTTTTCAATAATACCTTTTATGGGAATAACCACGGCATTTCAGGGGGTGACAATTTGGTAGCGTTCAACAATATTATCGTCAATTCGACAGGGCGCGGGGTCTGGAGAGTGCAGGGGGAGGAATTAGACAGCAATGCTGTGGTGGCCTATACGTTGTTTTTTAACAACACTTTGGATGCCGATCAAACCATGCTGGGAGTCGGTAACATCACCGGGCAGGATCCGCTTTTCGTTGCCGCGCCCAACCCAGGTCCAGATGGAACGTGGGAGACCGTGGATGATGATTTTAGTGGTCTGCTGCTTCAAGGGAATTCCCCTGCCATCGACAAAGGTGTCGCCCAGTTCGTGACCGTCAATGAAGAGCCAATCCCGCCGAATCCGCTCACAGGTTTCATCGGCGCGGCTCCCGACCTGGGCTGGAGGGAGTTCGGCAGCCCGATTATGGTCACGCCGACAGCTTCCCCGATCCCCTCTCCAACCTCCGCTGCGCCGACAATTTCCCCGGCCTTTACTTTCACCCCGATCACTCCCACGGCAACAGTCGTCACCATGACCGCTATCCCTACAATGACATTTACACCTATTTCACCGACACTACCTGTTCCAACAGCGACCGTGCCGTTACCGACAATTACCATAACTCCTCCTATACAGCCAGCCATCCTCAATATCACACCCAATACGGCCCCAGCGGGTACAACTGTCAACTTGACCATTACCGGCTCCGGCTTTGTCAATGGTGCCGTTTTGAATTTCGAAGGTGGTCAGGGAACTGCTCCGCAAATAACTACAACACAGGTAGTCAATCCCACGACGATTGTGATCACAGTCAACACGCAGGTGGATGAGGCATTCGGCACACAAGCCTGGGATGTGCGCGTGACCAACCCGAACAATTCCTCTACGGTACTGACAGATGGGTTCACCATTGCAGTGGCACCCTAGAATAATATATCGATTCCAAGCCCGTTAAAGGAATCAGGAGAATAGGTCCGCACGAACAATTCAGAAGCGTGACTTCCCTGTCCAAGGTAACACGACCCCACAGGTAAAAATTATGCCTATCCGCTTTCGGAAAACGATCACACTTTTCCCCGGCGTGAAATTAATTTGAGCAAAAGTGGGATGAGCCTCAGCGTCGGCAAGAAGGGCGCCTTCACCCTGAACTTTAGCAAGCGTGGTGTGTGTCAGACTACAGATCTACCCGGCGAAGGGCTTTACCACACTTCATATCTATTCAAGAACAATGAAGGTGACAACGAGAAGGACGAGAAGAAGATGCAGGCTGAAAAAGAGGGGCGCGCCTCTGGAGACGCCTAAACAGCGTACGCGGCGAAGCCCCAAAGAACAGGTGTCATCGCCGTGGGGGTTTTTCCTCTTTATCTTTATTGCACTTTTCTTCTTTTACTTTGGGGCAGATGCCCTCGGTCTTCTCCCCCCAAACAGTCTTACAAACCTTTTACAGGCACTAGCGCACTGGGCCAGGTAAGTTGGGCTGTAGAACTCCACTTTTTTTGATTCAAAAAGCAACCTCCCCATCTCACAGATTGCGACACAGGGAGGCTCTATAATTTACTTATTCTTTTTTTCGTTCTTCAGCTTGCGCTTCTCCTTAATGTTAAGCTTTGGCTTTTTCCTCTGTTCCTTACTGCCTTTATCTTTTTTGCCAGTAGCACCCATCGTTATTTCTCCTTTCATAATCATGACTTGCTGCTGAACATTATCTACAGTATCAGACATATCCTATTTTAACAGACAATGCCCGCAAGATTCTTACTGGTTGGTTGCAACAAGACCAACAACAAAGACCATGTAAGCAACGAAACAGCAAATCCCTACGATAATTAACCCCAGCTGGACCCAGCCCATGATGATCCCGGCAGTAGCCATCCCGTCGCCAGAGGCGCTGGGCGGGATGGAACGCGTCTCCTTGCGGGCCATGTACCCCGTAACCAGTGCAACGATCGCGCCAATTACCGGAACGAATGTAAAACCCAGGATGCCCGAGATCAGGCTAACCGTTGCCAGTGTGCTGGATGGTAAAAGATTGTCATTCACATTCTGTGGCAAGTTTTGTTGATCCATTTGTGTTCTCCTATCACGTGCAAGATTTTGTACTACTTCGCAAACAAAGACTTATTCATTGATCTTTTCGGTCTTGCTTCGTCTCATGGCATGACGGACGGGTCTGATCGCTGTTTCCAGATCAACCCGATACGCCAGGATGGTCTCATAGACACCTTTGTAGAAAAATCCACGGAATTTTATTGACTCACGAATCATCAGGAGGGATAGCACAAGCATGCTGCCGGAGATAAAAACGCTTACCGGATCTCGGTACATAAGAAATCGGATCAGACTGTTCACTGCCATCAACAAAAGTCCCAGGCTGACGTTTCGCAGCATGATGGAGACAGCATTATGCCGATCCAGTTCCCCGGCCAGTTCCAGATTCTTGGTACGGATATATGCAAATAGAATTGGCAAGTCACCGTCGCTGAAATCGATCCGCCAGCGATCCGCATGATCTGTTTTGAATTCTGCGAGTATCCGGTTACTGAATCCACGTTTTTTGAACAGACGAAAAAAAGCCAGCGAAAAAATATCGAAGGCTCCTCCTAAAATATAGGCAACAACAACGAGCCCAATCGATGCGGCCAGGGAAAGGTTATTTATGATCTCCGGGTCAAGATCAACTATTCCCAAAATAAATAGAAATTGAGCAACAGCTACGATATACAGTCCACCGGGAACGATCCTGGAAAAGACTTCATAGATGCCTAATCGAAGGTTCATAATTTTTTATTCTCGTTTATTATGCTTCCCCTGTTATGACGTCGTGAAGCATCCGAATGGGATCTGCAACTGGCAGGTTAATGCCAGCCGCCTGTCCGTGAGCGATTCCGGATCTCGTCCTGCAAGGCAGACAACATCTCTAAAAAAGATTCCTTGTAGGCAGGGTTTTCGTTCGTTGCTTTTTCTTCGAGGCGCGCCAACAAATAGACGACCCATGCCAGCCAGGTGCGTGGGTTGCCTTGTGCCGCCGCGATACTTTTCGCGGTTTCATTGAGAATATCGCGGAGTTCATCCTCTTTACTCATTTGGTACACTCCTGTTTAGTGGTTCAGCCATTTTATTGTATCACTTGCATCCGTGGGACTTGGTGAAGCCTTTATATTTTCGCCAGCGCTGATTCCAGATCCACCAGGATGTCTTCAGCGGATTCGATGCCGGTCGAAAGCCTCACCAGGCCGTCGGGAATCCCGATGCGAGCGCGTTCTTCCACGGTCAGGCTGCGGTGGGAGGATGTCGCGGGGTGTAGAACGAGCGAATAGATGTCCCCCAGGGATGTTGCGGGCAGGCATACGGACAGTGATTCCATGAAGCGATAGGCTGTCGCTTTATCTGCATCCATGATCTCGAACGAAAGCACACCGCCACTCCCCCTGCCCTCGAAGAGATGTTCAGTGAGGTCGTGCTGAGGATGATCGCGCAGGCCAGGATAGTTCACTTTTGCCACGCGTGGATGCGAGTTCAGCCATTCAGCGACCCGCTGCGCGTTGTCACATTGCTGACGCATCCGCAACGGCAAAGTCTTCAAACCGCGCAACGCCAGCCACGCTTCGAACGGACCCAGTACACTTCCCACAAGTTTGTTCAATTCAAACAATTTGTTTTTGTTTTCAGCAGAAGTTGCCACGACTCCCGCCAGGACATCTCCATGCCCGGAGAGATATTTCGTGGCGCTATGGATGGCATAATCAGCGCCGCATTTGAGAGGATTGAAAAGATAAGGGGAAGCAAAGGTATTATCCACGAGAAGCGACGCACCGTAGCGATGCGTCAGCGCGGCAAGCGAGGGTATATCTGCTACTTTCAACAAAGGGTTGGAAATTGTTTCCACCAACAGGGCAACCGAGCGGGTTTCTTTGAGAGCGGCTTCGACCTCTTCCAGGTTGCTGACGTTCACCATGCGGACATTGACCCCGAGTGAATTCATAAGACCGCGCAGCAGAGTGAACGTCGCGCCATAGAGATCGAGCGCGGCAACGACCGCGGTTCCCGCTTTGACACCCGCAGCAAGCAGGGAAGCATGGATGGCGGCCATGCCCGAGCTGTATGCCTGCGCGGCTTCGGCTCCCTCCAAACTCGCAACCGCTGACTCGAATGCGGTCACCGTCGGGGTGGCATAACGCGAATAGACGTATCCCTGCTTTGAACCGGCAAAGACCGCGTCGAGATCGTCCATGCTTTCATATACATAAGTTGTCGAGGGGAAAATGGGTGAAGAGACCGGAGTGTAATCAGCGGCGCGAACACGCTCCCCGGCGTGCACTGCACGCGTTTGAAAGCTTTTATGAGATAGGTTTTTCATGATTTTCCGTTCGTTTATTTTGGAATTCGATATCCCAGCAACTCAGATTTGGGATCATGCTTTTCATGGATCAATTTTACCTGCGAGAGTATTGTGCAACGTAGTCAGGCAGAGGAAGATCCTCTGAAAGCAACTCGTCACGGATGGGAGCCAAGGCTTGCTCCTGCAGAGGCAGGACACCTGCCCAAACCGGCAGGGCGTAATCTTCCTGATCGTCCAACGGCGGGCCCATGCGAACCTTCGCGGACGCCTCGTCGATTTTAATCGAGACTACAGCTGTCGCGTTCAGCTCTTTGGAAGTCGGCAGGCGCGCCTCCTGCCAACGGCCCGGGATCAGGTACTCTGTGATCGCCTTCAAGGCCGACAGTTTCTCCTGCTCATCTTCCACTGCGTGTCCTTTGCCAAACAACACCACTGACCGATAGTTCACGGAATGGTTGAATACAGACCGCGCCAGCACCAATCCGTCCACAATGGTCACCTCGATGCACACCGGATACCCCGCTGCAATATGTTTCAACAAACGGCTGGCTTTGGCGCCGTGCAGCACAATGTTATCCTCCACTCTCGCAAAATTGATCGGAATGACATAAGGCTGTTCTTGCTGGACAAACCCGACGTGGCAGATCATGGCTTCATCCAGGATACGATAGATCGTTTCACGATCATACTGTCCTCGTTTGGGGAGGCGCTTGATGCTGTTCTTATCCGTTTTAGTAAATTGTTTCATGAACTCCTGTATTCTCCTTGGATAAAAATTCGAGCTGCGCAATATGATCCATACTCTGATTTTGAGTACATTTGCCTATGGCAATTAACCTCGTCAGTATACATTTGCATTAATTGGATATGAAATTTTTTGAAATTGCAGAATACTTCAACGCCTATATCGTTATCCATTAATAAGGGAATATCTATGACGCTCAATATCTTCTTCTACCTTGCTCTCGCCGCGTGGAGGCTTGCATCGCTTGTCGCTAACGAAGATGGTCCCTGGCAGATGTTCAAGCGCTTGCGCCAGCGCGCAGAGATATGGTGCAACAAATATCGGTTTTGCCGTGAATTAGGGCTCTACGACCTGGTCGCATGTGAATGGTGCAATTCGGTATGGATCGGTGCAGGGCTCACGCTTCTCTATCTTTGGATCGGGGAAACGATCCTATACCTCGCCCTGCCTCTTGCGCTTTCGACAGTCGCGATTGTCATTAAGTACATCGTGCAACTTCTCCAGACTGCACAACAGACTCTTGAGAATAACAATAAGACACAGGAACAATAGCAGGGTGAAGCCAGAGACTATTTCGACGCGCCTGCTAGCTCTGTTGATCGCCTTCGGGGAAAAGCACCGACCAGGCGCGTTCGTCGCCTGCCAGCAGGACTAGGCCCGTCCGGACAGGTTTTCCACATGGCTCTGTATTGAATTTCTTTGCAACGTCGGCGGCGGCAGGCGAGAAGTAGGCAATGACCTCACAATGCAAACGTCCTTCCGATTCTACCCGTGTGAACACAGCCATTTCGGGCGGCTTTCCCGAAGCAGTGAAGGATTGCAAAAACTTCTGTTCGATTTCAGCAGTGGGTATGGCAGCCATAATCCCATCACCCAGACTCATTGAATACCAGGTATCCACCGTTTTAAACTCCTTGAACTACTTCCTTTTTAGGGATGCCAAATACAAATCCTCGGCCTTCTTTCTGGCCCAGGGCGTTTTCCGCAAAAACGTCAGGCATGATTTGAGGCTGGGGTTATTTGTAAAACACCTGATCGTTATTCGTCTTCCCAATTCCTCCCAGCCATATTGTTCCACCAGACTGGTCAGAATCATTTCCAATGTAATTCCATGCAGCGGATTATTCGGCTGTTCATTCGCCATAGATATCCTCTTCATCGGCCAAACCGGGAGGCTCCGCATTTAATGGATGACCCCAAACACCACTTTCGTTCATCATCGTTGCAACGCGATGCGGCCTGGGCAAAAACTCAAAGTTCTGCTCATCCATGAAATCCAGGATCAGTTGATGAGGTGGCTTCTCGGTCTTGAAACTCTTTTGGACACGGATCAGAAAATACTTGGCGCTTTCCCGGGAAGTTTGAAATCGCACAGCAAGTATTTCGAACGGTTTGGACCTGTTCATGTTTTTCACCTGTTGGAATTGTAGCACGTGTTCCAGCATCTCCAGCGCACCTGGGAAGCCTGATTGCCATTTTGTATTTACTACGATATTATTTCCGGTATGACTGGTACTGATGAAACCAATGAATCGCAAGCAAGCCTTTTGTGCAGATCGTGCGGGTTGTGTTGCACCGGCCATTTATTCATCTGGGCAAAACTTCGACCTGCCGAACTAGACCCTGCCGAGGCGTTGGGAATGGAAGTATTTCGCTCCGACCCCACCCAACGAGGATTTAGCCAGCCCTGCCCGCTTTGGCATGGTCAGTGCACGATCTATACTTCTGCTCACTATCCGCGTGCTTGTCGGGCTTACAAGTGCAAACTTCTCAAAGAAGTACTTGGTGAAAACACAACATTATCCAAAGCGCTGCGAATGATTGAACAGGCAAAAGAAATGATCCGTGAATTGGAGTTGCTTTTGCCCGGTTCGTTAGAGAGCAATTTTCGCAAGCGTCTGGTTGCCCACCTTGAATATCTAAAGGCGTCCACCGCGCAGGAGGATGCTGAGTCGGAATTCCGGTTACAAGCGGAAGCCCTGTTGAATTTTTACGAAGAGCATTTCGGTGTAAATGACCTGATCGATCGCCCCATGGAAGAATGATTGGATGCAGAAAACCGTATAGGAATTGTAATATCGTGGTGGATGAGATAATGGAGGGCGGCACCCGATTTGATCATGGTGTGATAACAGCCTGTTATCATCTCATCACTTAATTCTAAGAGCCGGCTTCCCGGCATTGTCCTCGTTTTTCCGCGGAAGAGATTTCAGGTAGCTGGAAGTTTGCATCATCCCAATGGAAAAGGCGATCACAAATACTATCAGCGTGGACAGCACGTATATGGATGGCTCCATATTGGGTACCGTGAACAGCGCTATGGCAGCAACAATTTCCGCGACCGCAGCCAGAAGCAGACGCTGTGCAAAGTACTTGTTGACCGCATACCAGGTCTTTGGACTTTCGAGCGTGGCACGAACCCGAAATCCATAGATCAGATTTGGTTTGACTTTTCCATCGAGCAAAGGCAGGGCAATCAGTATCGAAACGATCCCGAATACAATCAAAAAAAGGAAAAACAAAAGGCTTAACATCGAATTCACCTCTCCAATATTACCTGATCAATAGGTGTCTAGAATCGTCTCATGGTGTCGTTGCTAAATTCGGAGCAGTCTGCTGCAGAGGGAGTATCACCAGCGCGCTGGCAAGGAAACACAGAGCAGCCAGTCCGTAAACGGTCAGGAAGCCTGCTGAAGTGGAATGGAAGGCACTATTCAGCGGGTCGATTAAGAGTCCTCCCAGCAGACGCGCCCCGCCGGAGCCAATGCAGGTAGCGATATTGGCGATCCCCAGATAACGCGCCGCTTCCGCGCGCGGGACAATGTCGGTAATCAATGCCCAGTTGGCGCTCAAAAAAGCGCCAATGCCCAGACCGATGATGGCGCCGCCAACGATGATCGTGGTTACGTCGTGCGCGATCAGCAGGATGACCGTCCCGGCAAAAGCAACAAGCCCCGCAACCATGACCAGCGGTTTGCGTCCAAATTTATCCGAGAGCAAGCCGGCAGGGACAGCCATCAAAAGCAACGCGCCGCCGATGATCGTCGAGAGACTGCCGACAAACTTCTGTGCATCGGCCTCCGCCATCTTCAGCACACCGATCATATAGGTCACCAGGAACGTATTCAGAAAGATGAACGCACCCCAAAACAGCATGCGGTTGAAAAACCACCAGCGGAAGGTGGGATAAGCATGCCAATCTACACTAAAAGCTTTCTTAAGTGCCTCGCCGACAGATTCTGTTGCCACACTTTCGGACGCGGGCTCGGTTTTCTCACGCGCCCAAATGGCGGTGACGAGCAGCCCCAACACGAAAACCAGAACGGGCACACTCACCGCCATCAACACAGCAGCCTCCCCCCATTCGGGAACGCGCCCAAAAAAGAAGCCTGCCACCACCCGCCCAACGATGAGCGCCAAAATGTCCATCATCGCCTTCAAACCGGAAACTGTCCCACGTTGGTGCTCCGGCACCAGGTCGGGGATGAGCGCCTGCCAGGGTCCCTGCAAAATGTTGGACGACATCTGGATCAGCAAGATGCCCAGTACCAGCACCCAGAGTGCAGGAGCCAGTGCCAGCACGTACAGGCTGCCCGCGATCATGATCGTGCCGAGCAACATGAACGGCAGGCGACGCCCCCAGCGGCTGCGTACGC
>DASTJG010000591.1:0-6468 GCA_035716785.1 Anaerolineales bacterium | reverse complement strand
TTCCTTTCTGAATGCGCGCCAGAATACGCGGAGCCAGATCGGTCCCTTCGGCCACACGATCACTAGCCACGCTGTCCAGGACTTGGGAATAAGACTTCCTGTTCATTCCGCCATCCTTTCTGAGCCAAGCAATGCCCGCAGACGAGCGCGGGCGGCGTTCAACAGCCACTTTACCGTCCCGGGCGGCGCCTCTAATACTTCCGCCATTTCCTTTTCGCTCATTTCGAGATAATAACGCTGGACAACAACGGCTCTCTGGCGCGGCGACAGTTCGGCAAGCGCGTCTGTGATCTGGCGCTTGAGAGCATTGAACTCCACCTGTTCTTCGACCGAGGCGGCTCGTTCCAGAAGGCTCTTTAGTTCAGAGGTATCCTCGTTCGTAAAGGATCGCTCCCTTTTCTCGCGTTCGAGGCAGTTCAGCGCCGCGTTGACGACACTGCGCAGGAAATAAGGTTCGAAGGGCCGCGCCTCGTCAAAGGAACGGGCGCGCTGATAGAAACGGACGAAGACATCCTGCACCACGTCTTCAGCCAGCGGCTCATCCTGTGTGATCAGAAAAGCCGTCCGGAGGGCCTTTCTCTGGTAACGGGCGATCAAATGCTCCAGCCCGCCAATGTCGCCGCGTTTCAAGCGGCGGATGGCTTGTAGATCTTCCATCTAAGCTCCGTGTCCTGGGCGCTCACATCAACTATAAGATATACAGCCTGGTCATGAAAAAGGTTGGCCATGCATCCATAACCATCGTGCCAAACACAAAACTCCCCTAACGGAGGGGAGTTTTTGATTCAAAAGGATCGTGTAGTCAGTGATAAAGTAGTTCTATGGAGCATGCAGATCGAGCCGACAGTTACTCTGCGCTCTCGAATTTTACTTCGGCGGTCATACCCCAACGCATGGCGGGATGTGTGTCCCTCAGCAGAATGGTGACCTTGTACACCACATCCCCTTGATTCTCTGCATATGTTTGCCCGATCGAGAGGATCGTGCCCTGGAGTTCCACATCGGGGATGGCATCCAGCTTCACGCTCACTGCCTGGTTCTCGGCCAGATTCACCACATCGATCTCCGTCAGGTCAGTGGTCTCGATCAGCCAACTGGAAAAATCGGCCACGGTCACCACAGTCTCACGTGCTTTGATCGAGTTACCTGCTTTGGCGCTCAGGTCAGCGACGACCCCATCGAAGGGCGCAGTGATGGAGAAGGCCGCGACCCCGGCTTCAGCTGCATTCAGCCGGGCCTCCAACACAGCCAGTTCATCGCGATCCACTCCACTTTCTGCCATGCGGTCATGGGTAAGCTGAAGTTTGTCCACCACCGCCTTTTTCATTGCCACGTCGTTCTCCGCCCAGGTGATCATACTTTCGGGCGCAGGACCTTTGAAATGCCTTGTCCTGATGCGCACCTGGGTCTCTTCCTGATTGGGAAGGTAGTACGCGAATGTCTCCGTCTGGGGTACTTTTGGTGAGTTCCTGATATAGTTCAAGTACTGCTCTGCGTTGTCATAATCTTCCTTTGCCTGCTTCAGATCGATGACCACCTGCGCAAAATTCTCAGTGGATGCATTGAGCAGGTCATTCAAGTCCTTGCGGGCGCTGGCCAGTTTAAGCTGAGCGGCAGCATATTGGGTATCTGATTCGTCCCCCAGCCGGATCAGAATATCTCCCTTTTTGACAGATTGGCCCTCTTTCACCGGTACTTCGCCGACATCGCCACTGATATTGAAGGCGATCTCGGCATAGCGGATAGGCTCGACACGCCCCTCAGCGATGATCGTATTCTCTGCAATGACGGGTGGGATCACTTCCGGGGTGGCTGCCGTTGGGCCGCCTGGAGCCGAGCAGGCTGTGAAGAGCAAACTCAGTCCTAAAAGTGCAAGAAGAAATTTATATCTCATGATTTCCAACTCCATGGTTAATTATACGAGTTTTGGCAAAAAAGTCCTCAACCAATACAGGAGTCTTTCACTGTCTGAATGGGCAGTGTGTCAAATGGACAGGCAGACTATGGTCCTCTCTGCTGAATATACTCGCTTACATCGACATTGTAATTGACCTCTTCCAGCGTGAAGACTGCCCAGGGTTTGCCCTGATCCAGCCAGATGGCGGAGCCGGTCGCGCTCAATTTTGTCCCCGCGATATTCGATCCCGGTTCATTGCGTGTGATCCAGAGGATTTTCTTTTTGCCTTCTCCAGGATCTCGAAAACGCATGGCTTCCATTGTATCGATCAGGCCTGTTTCAGGGTTGAAGCGCACCACGAAGTTTTCCTCCTGATCTTCGAACGGCACATAGAGTAGTGCGGTGTAATCATCCACAGGTTCCCAGCGGACGCGTTCATCCGTCAGCCAGATGGAGGGAAACCAGCCCGCCTCCGCCCAGACCGCCAGGTTCGCGCCCTGATTGGTATTGTAATCATTGGAATAGCTGCCCATCGGACTCTCGAAAAAGCTTTCTCCATCGATATAGCCTTCATCGACTTTGAGGAAGGGGATCCCGAACCAGGTCGCTTCGATGTAGTGACGATAGTCCCTGCCCGCGTTGTGAACGAAGACAAAGCGCGCCGGCAGCTTGATACCGAATGGGCTGATGCTGGCGCGTCCCTTCAGCACTGCGGTTTCAATGACCGGGATCTTGTCACCGTAAATTGTTTTGTAAAAGCGCTCCACAGGCGCGGGCAGCCTCGCAGGCAGCGGAATAGTTTTTAGCTCGGGCGTTTTTTGGGGATATGGGGCAAACGACCTGGGTTTGATCTGTAATCCCAGCCATCCCAGCAGAATGAGGATAGCGAGGATCGATGCAATCGTAATGAGAAGTTTCATATTGTTTCCTTAGGATGGGTTTGTATTCGATATATTGCGGAAGAGCAGAATCGCCAACCAGGTCGCGATCAGGCTCAAGGTCACGAATGGCGCGACGTAAGCGGCGTATTCGGCGGGGGTGAGAATGATCCCGCCCAATGCCTGCATGATGGATTGACTGACAACGACCAGACCAATCGATACGTTCACGATAATCAAAATTGAAGCAAGCAGCGTTCCCAATGGATTACGCCGCCAGATCAGGATGCCGGCGAGAAAGGCGATCGGGAAGATGATCCCCAGGTCGATCACATAGGTTGCTTCCGTTGTGTACGGACCCAAATTCGGTGGGACAGTTCCCGTTGCCAGCGCGCTGACGATATCCAGCAGCCAGACGGTCAGCGACAAGCCTGCGAAGAAGAGGAAGATCGCGATCCCTTTGTGCGGAAATTTGGCAGAAGTCTGCGCTGCGAGAGTCTTCAGGTCAATCGAAGTAAATGAAAGGCTAACTCCAAAGAGACTGGCAGAGAAGCTAACGATGTAAACCAGTAGCAGATTGTTGTATGCTGCGCCAAATGCCAGCGAGGCAGAGTTGTAGAGAAAATAGGCCAGCATACCGGTGAGCAGCAAACCGCCGCGCAACGATCCGCGCCGGTAGAGCAGAATGGCAATCAGGAGTACAGGCACACAGACAAACAGGGTGACCGCATCTGTGCCGCGCAGGATCGGCGCTTTGAACGCTGAGTCGTTGCAATACAACCCCTGCCCATAGATTTCAACGGTTGTCCCATGAAGTGTCGTGAATGTGGAGGAACTGCCGCCATCCTGCCAGAACAATCCAACCCCTGCATACACTGAGCCAAGAAGTGCCACCAGGCATGAAAGGAAGATTACTGTCTTTGAAAGCTTCATTGTTCCCATTCCTTTTGACAGATATTTTTAAATTCACCATCTCAATACTTTAAGATCTCTGTCAGGCGTGTGATAAGAGATAGTGCGTCACTGCATTCAATACTTTAAGCCCGGCCAGGATGGCGATCACGATCAGGGCCTGCTGGTCGTTCTGAATGAAGGGCAATTTCCATCCCACAAAAACGGCTAATGTGATGAGCAGGATCATTCCTCCCAACAGATAACCAACGATCGAAAGTGGGTGTGACCATTGCCCTGTCGCCGCGACGCGGCCAATGCCGCCCTGGGTACACATCGCCATCCCGATGATGACCAGCAGGATAACGTCCACGCGGATGTTGGATAGCACAGGCACTTTTTTGCCTGTAACACCGATGAGTACGACGACGGCGGCCAGCAACGCAAGCCCAAGTATAGTAGGAGTGATTGGTTTCATTGGGGTCTCCTTTCAAGAGTGCCATGCAAAGGGATTCTTCGGGTTGCGCCCGATGGATGGTCTTCGAATAACTATCCGTATCATAACTTTGCGGAACAAAAGACTCCCCTGCCAATAGGGGAGTCTTCACTATCCACATGGACAGTGCCATCAAAGCCGCAGGGGACCCTGTCGTATTCGTTCACGCATGAGCGCCGTAGCCTCCGGCGCCCATGGCACTTCAAAGCTCCAGCCAAAGCGCCAGGGATCCACCGGCTCAACCCACCAGGTCACACCTGCCTCTGCATATGGTTTAACCAATTCCACAGCCTGTGCCGGCTGATCACCGGGCGTGGTGCCTGAATGGACGGCATCGAATGGCGCGTCGTTGGTCCGATGCTCCTGAACATAAGCCAGGATTTCACGCCACTCCTCCGGGGTGATCGAACTGCCCCACTTCGCCGGGCAGACTCCATCCCAGCGCGCAGCCCGACGCAGAGGCGGCTTGTTGGGCCACCAGCCACCCACCCAGATCGGGATGCGTGGAGATTGCACGGGTGTGGGACGGAACGTTACTTCTTTTATGTTGTACTGACTACCCTGATAGCTGAATGGCTGGCCGCTCCAAAGGCCGGTCAACACCTCCAACCCTTCGTCAAGCCGACGCGCGCGTATTTTGGGATCGGTGCCCTCGTCGAAGAATCCAAAGTCCCACTGGGCCGGATCGCCCAAGCCAACCCCAAGGGTGAGACGCCCGTTCGAGAGCCGGTCGACCGAAACGGTTTCGCGAGCCAGCTTCCACGGACGGCGTCGAGCGATCGGTGTGACCATCGTCCCAATCCGCATCCGCTGTGTGCTCAACGCCACAGCAGCAAGCGATACCCACGGGTCGGCAATGGGATGAAAGGTCGGGTCGAAGAAGATGTGGTCCCAAAGAAAGAAACCATCCCATCCTGCCGCCTCTGCCTCCTGGGCGATCTCAGCCAGCGCACGCGGGTCACTAAAATCTGCAAAAGCCGGGATACTAATTCCAAAGCGCATCAGTAAACTCCTTTTCTCATGGGAGGATGATAATGCAGATATAAAATTTCGCCCTAATAATTACGGCACCAACTTTATTAGAAAACACAACTCCCCATCCAGCGGGGAATTGTGTTTATTCCAAACTGTCATCTCTTACTTTGATTAACAGGTTCTGTTCCCATCGATATTGACGAAATCGACCTCATACACTTTACCATTTGACAAAGCGATCGTTGCACCCAGGGGCGAATAGGTGGGAGTGTTATCCACGATCCGGATTGCTTTGATAGGCGACAGTTCTTCTTCGGTCCATTCGGGATCATCCGTTTTATGGAGCATCACGGTGATCATCAGTTCCATCGCCGGATTCTTGGACGTCCTCTTTTTGTGCGCGTACAAAACCGTGCTTTCCTCTGCTTCGGCATTCCGTCCGCTATGCACGAGGCAGTCGATCCGATCCCAGCCATGATAGGCGATCAGCGCGAGTTGCCTGCCCGGTATGGAAGCGGTGATTACTTTCTTTGCGTCATCTTCAAACTGGCGCACGACCGCTTTTTCCCCGTTGAGATGTGGCAGCCCGTAGTGCCCGAGGGTCAATTCATGTTCGAAGGCCATGCGCGCGCGATCCACGCGGATGACGCCGCCGGGGATGGTGATCTCTGCCAGATCGATGATATAGCCCACTCCATTGTTTGGCGGCTTGCGCATGATCGCCTGGCGGTACAGGACGTCGTCGTGCACGCCGTTGTAGAGCATGCTTTGCGATGTGGTAAACGCGACATTCTTTTTTGAATCGTTTTGCAGGGCAAGCCCGGTGAGGTAGAAATTGACGTCGTCGCCGCGCATGTCCCGCGGGTCGAGGCTGCGGAAGCTGTATTCCATCGCGGTCCCGCCGTTGGGGTTGTGATCTTCCCAGGGGAAGTGAGTGTTGAATGACAGCTTGGAATAGTTGTGATCGTCATAATAAACTTTTCCGGAAATGATCTCCGATGTGCCGGTCTTGCCATGATTGACCAGCACCAGTCCGGGCTTTTCCAGAACAACCTTTTCTGACCTGTCGCCAAGTATTGCCCAGATACCTTCGTTTTCTTTTGCCGTCCAGAAGGGCGAATCATCCGGCAGGGCGAGGCAGATGAACGGCAGGAACATCAGAAACGGACTCGCCGGACAACTGTAGCTCTGCAGCACGAACTCCCTGTGCCCGTAGAAGCCGAGGCTGGGGAGGTCGTTGTGATAGAACTCTTCCCGGGCGACGAACTGGAGGATGGATCCCGAACAGAGCCGCCGCGCCCAGCCCGGGTCGAGGGGAGAACCGTCTTTCA
>DASTJG010000590.1:0-5080 GCA_035716785.1 Anaerolineales bacterium | reverse complement strand
TTGATCCCGCGCATCAACGAATCCACGCCTCTGCATGGTCTCGTTAACAGCGCGGCGATCTTTGAGTCACTTTCTCTGGAAAACACATCAATTGAAGCCTGGGAAAAGCACTTCGCGATCAACCTGACCGCGCCGTTCCTGCTCAGCCAGGCATTCGCGAGACAAGCGCCAGATGGCGCACGAATCGTCAACATCCTCGATTGGCGCGCGCTGCGCCCTGCCGCCGATCACTTCCCCTACACCATCAGCAAGGCTGCACTCGCTGCGATGACTGAATCGTTGGCGGTTGCATTGGCGCCAAAGATCATCGTCAACGGGCTGGCGCTCGGCGCGATCCTGCCCCCCTCGGATGGGAAAGCCACACCGAACATTACCAAAAACATTCCCGCCGGGCGTTGGGCGGAGGAACAAGAGGTGGAACAGGCGCTTCTCTTTTTGCTGACATGCCCGGCTTATATCACCGGTGAGATCATCCATTTGGATGGTGGCAGGCATTTGGTATAAGTTTTAGAGAACCAATAACATATAACATATATAAGTAGTTAACCCACCACAATCCATAAACACCATCCAATAAACATCACATCTGGCTACACGCAGACAATAAAGGACACGAAAAGATGGATAAAGTCATTATTAAGGATTTACTGGTACGCGGCATTATTGGCGTCAATGACTGGGAACGCAAACGTGCTCAGGATATTTTGATCAACGCCACTTTGTTCACCGACACGCGCCGCGCCGCCGAATCGGATAGCATCGTAGACTGTGTCGATTACAGCAAGATGAGTAAGCGAATTCAGTCCCATGCCGAAAGTGTGGAGCGATTGACCGTCGAAGCCCTGGCAAACGATTTGGCGAAGATTTGTTTGGAAGATCAAGGCGTACAAAGAGTCATTCTCCGTGTAGAAAAGCCAGGGGCAGTGCGGTTTGCGAAATCGGTTGGTGTGGAGATCGAGCGCGCCCGCGAGGAGTAGTCATGCATCAGGTGTACCTGAGTCTCGGCTCGAATATCCAGCCTGAGATCAATTTGCCCAGAGCAGTTGAATTGTTATATGAACATGGGATGGTTCGCCGGGTATCAGAAGCATGGGAGTCCGAGGCGGTGGGATCGGACGGTCCCAATTTCCTCAATGCCTGTGCTTTGTTCATAACTCCCCTGCTGCAAAGTGAATTAAAAGAACAAGTCATTCATCCCATAGAGACAAAGCTGGGAAGGAAAAGAAGCTCGGATAAAAACGCGCCGCGCACCATCGATATTGATGTTGTCCTCTTTGATGAGCAGTTGTGTGATGCCAAGTTTTGGAAGCAGGCCTTTGTGATCATCCCCTTGGCAGAAATCCATCCTGAATACCAAAACCCGGTCACACAGGAAAGGATCACAGAAACCGCGGCGCGCCTTCGTCAGGAAGTGTGGATGGAAACGCGTCCGGGGATGTTAGCACGATTTAACAGAACCAGCCGGACATCCTAGATCTGAAGCGGCTTTGCCCCGCGGCTGATGTTATCCAAAAACTCCTGGCGCGTCGCCAGATTCGCACGGAAGGCTCCGTGCATGGCGGAGGTTGTCATGCGGGCATCATGCTTCTTCACGCCGCGCATCATCGAGCACATATGCAAGCCTTCCACAACAACAGCGACGCCCTGGGGTTCAAGGATCTGCTGAAGTAAATCCGCGATCTGACGGGTCATCCGTTCCTGCACCTGTAACCGGCGCGCATACATGTCCACAATACGCGGGATCTTGGAAAGTCCGATCACCTTTCCCTTGGGAAGATAAGCCACATGAGCACGACCCAGGAACGGCAGCATGTGGTGCTCGCACAAACTATAAAACTCGATATCCCGCACCAGCACCATCTCATCATAGTTGATATTGAACAAAGCATCATTGATGAGCTTTTCGGGGTCGGCGCTATATCCGCTTAGCAATTCCGCATACATGCGAGAAACACGGTCAGGTGTATTTTGCAGACCTTCACGTTCGGGGTCCTCCCCTACAGCTTTTATGATTTCGAAAACCGCTTTCCTGACAGCTTCATAATCGATGTTCACCCTGTCGAAGTCTCGTATATCAAAGTCATCATCAAAATCCATTTTCACTCCTCGATAATATCAATCGACCCCACAAGTCGCGAAGACCTGCAGGGTCGGATTGGTTCACTCAACCATTCCAAATCATTAACCAACCACAGGCTCGATCAATCCATAGGTGCCGTTTCGACGGCGATACAAGACCTGGATAGCATTCTGCTCGGCATTGAAGAAGACGAAGAAATTGTCGTGTCCGAGCAACCGCATCTGCTCAACCGCCTCATCCTCGGTCATCGGTAGAACGATAAACTTTTTACGCCGACCGATCAATGGAAGCAGTTCACCTGTTTCGTCCACAGGTAATTCCTCTTCCGCTACTTCAGCAGCTGAACGGCCATCGCCGCGTCCCCGATAGTGCTTGCCCTTGTAACGGTCGATCTGGCGTTGGATCTTGTCGAGGGCCGTGTCGAAAGCCGCATGGATATCATCAGCTCGTTCCTCGGAACGCAGAATAAAGCCTTTGCCGTGAACCGTAATTTGCGCCACCTGTCGATCCAGGGCACTGCGCGCCGACTTGGCATGTGACAGCTCGATCCGAACTTCCTCAATTTCCTGGAGGTAACGTTCAAGCTTGGCCGCCTTCTTTTCAACATAGTCGCGTGTATTGTCGGTCAATCTCATGTTCCGTGCTACGGTCTCAACTTTTTGAGTCATAGAACCTCCTGAATTGATTTATCAACTACCCAGGTGGCAGTTGTTAAACACGATCCAGACCATGATGCGAAAGTGCACGTGCAATTGTGAGTACGTAGACCTCCTTGGCGCCCGCGCAGAGCAATGCATCTGTGCAAGCCGAAATAGTAGACCCGGTCGTCGCCACATCATCCATGATCAGGATGGATTTTCGCATCACAGCTTTCGGGTCGGCCTGGTACGCGTTATGGACATTTTCGTGCCGCTGGGAAATCGACAAGCCAACCTGCGAGCGCGTCTCACGCGTCTTCCACAAAGCCTGAGGGGCATATATCCATCTCATTTGATAAGCCAATGGACGCGCGACCAATCCAACTTGATTATAACCTCTCTCTTTTAAACGTTTTTTCCCAAGGGGAACAGGGATCAACATCTCCGCCGGCCAACACAAAGAATGGACGAAATCCACCATCTGCATGGCAATTGATTCTCCAAATCCAATATTGCGGCGGTATTTCATTGTATGCAATCCATTCTGAATCGGTGAATCAAAAACCGCCCATGAGCGCATCATCTGATACGCGGGCGGGTTTGCTTTGCATTTTTCACACAGATCATGTCCAGAGGTCGGTATCCCACACTTTTCACAGAACGGCTTGTAAATGCGCGGAACGCGCCTTTGACAATCAGAGCACCAACGCCACCCCACTTTTCCGCACCCGCCACATGCGGGCGGGAAGAGTAAATCCAGCCCGTTCCAGGTCAATCGATAGAGGCGATACGACCAGGGTATATTATTCACAGAGAATAATCGACTATAAAAGATTAGAAATTAGAAACCTGCTCCCATGAATTGCATGACGGCTGGCGTCAAGACGATGATCATAATGGATGGAAAAATCAACAGTGCCATAGGGATAAGCATTTTGATGGGGGCCTTATGCGCCTCTTCTTCAGCCAACTGCCTGCGCCTCACACGCATTTGATCGGATTGAATACGCAAAACTCTGGCCATGCTCACACCCAGTTGCTCGCTTTGAATAATCGCCGCGACAAAGCTCGTCATTTCAGGAAGACCGAGGCGGTCAGACATATCTTTTAAGGCCTCACGCCGAGTTTTACCCAATTGGATTTCACGAATGACACGGGAAAATGCCGCCGAGAGTTCTGTCTCCCACTTTTCCGCCACTTTGGACATTGCCGCATCGAAACCAAGCCCTGCTTCCACACAGATGGTAAGCAGATCCAAGGCATCAGGCATGGCTTTACGAATATTTTTTTGGCGGCGAGTAATCCTGCTTGTGAGCATAATTTGAGGCAACCAAAAGCCACCAACAGTGCCTCCGCCAATGAACATGATCCTGTCCGTGGTAGTCCATCCAGGATTCCCTGAAATAAGCCAATACGTCAGACCACAAAGAGTCACACCCAGTATAAGGCGGACCGCGTAAAATGTTGCAGGATCAATAGGCCAGGGGTTGCCTGCCAATTCGAATTTCCGCGCAGTATCCTGTATGGCTTTTTGAGGAGTAAAGCGGGCAGAAAGTTCACCAATGCGGTTAAGCACGGGGATAACTACGCGCTCGCTGAATGGCTGAGACAGTTCGATCTCTTCCAGAGACGTGACGTCACCACGTTGAATGAACTCAGCCAAACGTGACTGCAATGGGTCTTCATCCTCCCCGTGCGCGTTTCTTCGCAAACTTACAATAATCACTGCAACTGCAATGATCAGAACAACAGCACCAAATATGAGCAGACCCATCTTACACCTCGATATCCGCGATTTTCATCATTACAAGATAACCAGACACAATCATACCGACCATTGTACCGACAGCGAGCCAGCCACAAAAAGGTCCGCGCGAAAAGAAGTAGCCAAGATATTCCGGACTGATAAACCATAATGCGATAGACAAGAATACTGGAATCATCGATAATACTGTTGCAGAAGTTCGGACCTGCGCGGTCATCACGCGGATTTCGCCCTTGATCCTCACACGTTCCCGGATCGTAAAGGAGATGGTGTCCAGAATTTCAGAGAGGTTACCACCCACTTCACGCTGAACATTGATTGCCGTAACTACAAAATCGAGGTCTTCACTAGGGATACGGCGTAAAAGGTTGTCCAGCGCCCTTTCCATTGGAATACCGATTTGCATTTCTTGCACAACGCGCCGGAATTCATCAGAAATGGGAGAGGGTAGCTCCCGACTCACTGCTTCCATTGCCTGCATTGTAGAATAGCCTGCCCGCAAGCCATTGACCATCAGGTTCAGCATATCGCCCAACTGATCATTAAACTTGTTCAGCCTCACAGTTTGTTGGCGTTTCACATAAAGCCGAGGCAAAA
>DASTJG010000589.1:0-7354 GCA_035716785.1 Anaerolineales bacterium | reverse complement strand
CGGTGGAAGCGATGGGGATCACGTTGCCGCGCGCCGTCGACTTGACGTGGGCGATACTCATGACCGGGTTTGGGCTTTATCTTTCGATCCGGCTCGAGGAGCCTCTCGAAAGCATGGAATTGCGCCCGGCATTGAGGAATTTGATCGTGATCGCCTTCCTGGGCGCGCTCATCACGTATGTCGGATTTTCCTTCCACGTGCCGGATAACTTCTTCATCGCGTTGGATTAAGCGATATGCCTGGATTATGAAATCGGGACGAAGATCTGTCTTCGTCCCGATTTTCTTATTCTGTGATCGGCAGATGTAAGTCGAGTATGAAGGGTTGCCCCTCCACGATTTCCTCCAGCGGGCCGATATGCTCCTCCAGCCACTGGTGACGGCCGTGGCGATACCTGCTGTTTTCCATCCACTTGACCAGTTTTTGCCAGGTGCCAGGGATGTCGCTTCCCGGGTCCTTTACCTCCAGGCGAGTGACTGCGTAGGACCCACCGGGGAATTCGATGATGCGCGCTTCACTATCCGCCTGCACCGACTTATCCACAGTGATCCAGACATCGTAGCCGTAGTTCGGTGAACCGGGTGAGGGGTCAGGATTGTTGTAACCGAACAGGCGATGCGGTTTCTCGAGCAGGTTGTGAGCCGCTGCCCAGGCTTTCATCTTGTCGAACGCCAGCCCTTCCGGTCCCTCCCCGAAACCGTTGACACACACCACCCGCATGGGGGGTAGTTTGACGATCCGAACATCTATGTTGCTCATTTTGTCTCCATCTGAAATGTGTTTCCTCGAGGATGGTCACATCTTAGCACGCCCTACCTGACATCTCCTGTCAGGAATTCCTGCTAGAATGGAAACATGCGCGCAGATAGACTTCTTTCCCTGCTTATGTTGATTCAGTCCCGCGGGCAGATGACCGCGCAGGAACTAGCCGACGAGTTGGAAGTGTCCGAGCGGACGATCTACCGGGACATCATCGCCCTCTCCGCCGCAGGGGTCCCCGTCTACGCTTCGCGCGGACCCGGAGGCGGGGTGAGGCTGATCGAGGAGTATCGCACCACGCTGACGGGTCTCACGCCCGACGAGACGCGTGCCCTTTTCATGATGAGCATCCCCGCTCCGCTGATGCAGCTTGGCATGGGTGAAAAGTTCAAGGGGGCTTTGCTCAAATTATCCGCCTCCCTGCCCGAACGTTACCGCGCGGACGAGGCCCGCACGCGCCAGCGCATTCATCTCGATTCATCCTGGTGGTTCCAATCCGGGCAGGATGTGCCGTGCCTGCAAACGATCCAGCAGGCACTCTGGCAGGATCGCTGCCTGCGGATCAAAGTCCGCTGGGATTTTTTCAATACCGAATTTAAACAGGATGCTGAACCTTATGGGCTGGCCGCCAAAGCGAACATCTGGTACCTGGTGTATGGCTGCCGCGGGACGCCCAAGGTGACACGCGTTTCGCAGATCGTTGAAGCGGAGCTAACGTCCGAAGGGTTTACGCGCCCGCCCGGGTTCCAGTTGGGAGCGTTCTGGGAGGCGTGGTGCCGGGAGTATGAATCTCAGCCGCCATTCTGCGCGCGCGTACGCGTCTCGCCGGAGGCGTTGCCTGTGCTCGGAGAATATCTCGGCGACCGCGCTCGCGGACAGCTTTCTCACCACCCCACTCCCGATCAGGATGGCTGGGTAACTCTCGATCTGCCGTTCGAATCCTTGATCGCCGCTCGCTCACGTTTGCTTGGGCTTGGCCGCGCGGTGGAAGTCCTCGAACCGGTGTCTCTGCGCAGGAGCCTGATCGATTTTGCAGAACAGATTGTAAAATTTTATGCGTAGGGGCACAGCATGCTGTGCCCCTGCATTTCATTGTTTCAACTTCCAGCTATTCCCCATCTTTTCATATCCAAACTGACTTGCATTCCTCTGCAGCCATAGCGCCTGCCGGACGTGAATGGGGGCCTGGTTTTCCGGCTTTCCGCTCCATGTCTGTAATAGCGCATCAACATCGACCCCGATGAAATCAATTTGCGGAATCCTTGATGTGATCTCCATGCGCATGGCAGTTTCATACACAAGAAACGGATCGATGTTATTTTGTTCGAGTTGCTTTAATACTTCCGGATGGACCAGGATATATCTTCCACCATTGTGGAGTGCCTCCTGCATGGGCGTCATTCCTTCGCCCAATATCAGTCGCACTCCGGCGCCATCGATGGAATTTTGTGCGATACTTTTCAATAGTTCAGTGAACTGATTATTTTGCGCGGGATTGCCTGCTGCAGACCGTCTCTCCCCGGCGGGCTCGCGGCCCGAACGGGGTGCCGGCGAACTTTCCGATTTCAATGGCGGCGGAGCAGTCTTTGCCCCTTCCACAACGCCCATTGCTATGATCCCGGTCGCCACATATGGATCGATATCTTTGGCGCGAATGCAATGATATTGGAAGATAATCGAACAGACGACCATGCCTGCTCTGGCTGCATTCAAATGATCGAGTCCATGTCTCTTCATAATTTCGTGATATTGATCCTGATATTCTCGATGAACCTGTTCAACGCTCATGCGCGGCTTATCCTGTTCAGGGAATACCGTGACCAGAGGCCTCGACATGACGTCAAATCCGTTTTGCTTGCAATAGTATGCAAATAGATTCATCAGTTGCGGCCAGGCTTCATTGACTTCATCCGAAAGCACGACCGTACCTGGCGCGACGTCGTTTTTGTAGTGCAGCGATCGATACAGGCTTGTTCCAGCCAGGCGGGCTGCTACCGCCAGGACGGTCCCGGCATGAGGCTTTCCGCCAACGAGTGGCATTCTCTCCTGGAAGTTCTTTAAAAACTCCATTGCAGCGTCATAACGTCTTTTCTGCATTTCCGGTGAAAGGAGAGAATCATCGGGCGGCTTCACGGACTCTTTCTGAGGTGCCCTGGCAGGTTCTTTTTTGGGCGATTTTTTGAACAGATCGAACAGTGGCATGGTAGCCTCCTTCTTTTTTATTTCCCACTGATAGGATGTAATTATTATTGCAAAGATCGATGGATAAGGCAAGAGGACAAATGTCCCCCTTAGTCAGTGTTTACCGTTTTGCCAGTTGAATGATCATTTCCCCCAAACGTTCGAGGGCGCGCTCGGTGGAATAATTAAAGGTGGCAGCGTTCAAGCGGATGAAATTCGGGAATTGATAGGTGGCTGAAAAGACATGCCCTGGCGCAAGCGTGATCCCGCCCTGCAGTGCCAGCTTATACAGTTCGAGCGAATCGATGTTCTCCGGCAGCTGGACCCAGAGGATGAAGCCACCCGTCGGCCGTGTTAAGCGTGTGCCCTCCGGGAAATAGCGCATGACCGCATCCGACATCAAGTCGACATTGCGGGCATATTCGCGTCGAATGCGACGCAGGTGCTGGTCATAGCTGCCGCCCTCGAGCAATTCGGCAACTGCCATTTGCGCCAGAATGGGAGATGGGCTGAGGGTAAACTTGAGCCACTCCACTTCCGCGCTATAGCGGCCTGGTGCCACCCAGCCGACGCGCAGCCCCGGACTGATATCCTTCGAGAAGGAGGAGACCAGGATCACGAGCCCTTTTGTGTCAAAGGCTTTGCAGACCAGTGGTCGTTTCTCGCCAAAGTACAGTTCACCTGAAACATCGTTCTCGATCAGAGGGATCTCATACTTTGCCAGCAATTCAACCAGGGACTTTTTGCGGTCATCCGGGATCTTGCTGCCCAACGGATTGTTAAAGTTGGAAATCACGAAGACGGCGCGGATGGGGTTGTGCTCGATGGCGAACTCCAACGCCTCCAGGCTGATGCCGTCGCGTGGGTGCGTGGGGATCTCCAGCGCCCGCAGACCATGGACTTCCAGGGTTTGAAGCGTTCCGAAATAGGAAGGCGACTCAAGCGCAACAATATCCCCCGGACGACAGACTGCGTGCAGGCTGAGATCGATGGCTTCCGTTCCTCCTGAAGTGATCAGGATATCCGCGGGTGAAAGATGACAACCGGCGTTGACCATCCGTTGTGCGATCTGGATGCGCAGGGCGTCGAACCCTGGCCGGAACTGGTACTGGTGGGCATTGATTCCCTGCTGGCGGATGATTTTTACGATATTTTGATTGATCGCTTGAATGAGGCGACTGTCGAGGTGGGGAAGCGCCGCGCCGAGCTGGACCAGGTCCGGATTCGCCGAATCGCGCATAAGCATCATCACCAGTTCATGCAGGCTGACGAGGCTGGGATCGCGTCGGGGCGAGGAGATCTCGGGTTCCGGCAGCCGCTCCTCAGTTCGGGTGCGAACGTAATAGCCTGATTGCGGACGGGACTCGATCAGTCCACGTCTTTCCAACAGGGAATAGGCCTGGAGGACGGTACTGATGCTCAAATTTTGCTGCTGATGCATCTCTCGCACGGAGGGGATGCGTGTCCCGGGCGGATAGGTGCCGCGCTGAATCAACTCGGCAAGCCGTTCGGCAAGTTCCTGATAGCGTAGAGTTTTGATGTTTGCAGAGGACATACAACCGTAACAGTTAGGGAGATTTCGACCAGTACAGTTTATTTTACCATGAACTGTTATGGTTACACCTTGCCTGATCTGCATCTGTACTGCTAACCTGGCTTATGGAATACTACGAGCATCTGGAACAATTAGTGATCGGAGTTGAAATGAATTTAATGTCAAAAACCCCCAAGATTGAATTGCTCCTTCAACCACGCGAAGTTCTGAATCTGGACAACAGCCAGAATCGCATGGCTATCGAGTGCAAGAATGGTGTGATCTGGGTCACGTGTGCCGGTGAGGCCGGGGATCATATCCTCCAGGCAGGCAAACGTTATGTGCCGAAGACCAAAGGCCCCATCGTGATCGAAGCGATCGACGCAGAAGCGCGTGTGGATATCGAAGAAAACTAGCAATACCCTGATTTGCTTCTTCCCCCTCCAACCTCTTTCGTGCCGCCATGGGGCAAAGGCACGGGAGGGGTATTTTTGTTTGTCTCGACGAGACGCTTCGCAGCCTCGCCTCTACTATCTTTTTCCAGCCTGGCGGATAGTATAGTATAGAGAATTCTCCCAAAAGGTCCGTGCATGGAAGATCGAATCGCAATTTCCCGTATCAAACAAGGTGACTTGAACGGTCTTGAGGTCCTGGTGAATCGTTATCAGGTGCGGGCAGTGCAGGCTGCCTATCTGATCCTCTACGATCGCGCCCTGGCAGAAGATGTCGCGCAAACGGCTTTTGTGAAGGTTGCAGAAAAAGCCTATCAATTCGATGAACAGCGTCCCTTTGCACCGTGGTTCTTTCGGATCGTCGTGAACGACGCTATCAAAGCCGCAAAAAGACTCAGGCATAACATTTCACTGGACGAGCAATTGGATGAACCCACTGTAAGACTGGCAACACAGCTCATCGATCCTACTCTCCAACCCTCGCAAGTGGTGGAGATGAGGGAGATGCATCAAATAATTTTGAGTGCGATCAAAAGCCTGACACCTGAGCAGCGCGCAGTTGTGACCATGCGATATTTCCTCGACATGAGCGAAGCAGATGTATCCATAAAAATGGATCGACCACTCAGCACGATCAAATGGTGGCTGAGGGATGCGCGCAAGCGCCTGCGCAACCTGATCGGTTCATCACAGGGTTTCAAAGACAGCCAGTAGGAGTAAGACATGGAAAACAAAGACTTCAAAACCATTTTGCAACAGGCCCTGGAGCAGGAAATTCCTGCCTCGCACATCAATCTCTGGACCGGAGTAAAAGCGCGCCTTGTTATGAGACAAAAACCTTCGTTTGAACAAGGAGAAAAAATGACATCAATCGGATCGCGTCGCCTGCGACGCGTCGCGCTGGCAATGTTAATGGTTGTTGCATTACTGCTGGCTGTTTTGATCACGCCCCAGGGGCGTGCCTTTGCACAAGATATATTCAAGTTCTTCAAACGCGCGGAAAGCAATGTAATGCCCATCTCTCCAGAACTGGTTGTCTCCGTGGAAGAAACTCAGTCTATTCCCACTGCCGTACCTCCTGCTCCGCTCATCACGATCTCTGATGCTTATCAAGTGGTTGGCTTCGGCTTTTTAGTACCGGAAACACCCGATGGTTTTACCCTTCTCGGCGCGCGAGCCAATGCAGCCTCGATCAGCATCGAGTATGAAGCACAGGGAGGCGGTGGAGCGCTCATCCTCAACGAGTCCTCACAGGGATTCATGGAATCGGAATGGGATCAGGCACCTGTCGAAGCAATCTCACAGGTCAAGATCGGCAACATTGACGCAGAGATCGTGCAGGGCACGTATGTTGTGTATCCGGGTGAAACTGTGGCGAGATGGAATCCCGATGCGCCGATCCTGCGTTTGCGCTGGATGTTCGATGGCGTCTGGTTTGAAATGGCCAAGCTCGGAAATGTAGAAGCGATCGCATACCTGGACCGGGATGCCCTGCTAAGACTAGCCGAGAACATGCTGTATGGCTCGTTCACGCTGGACGTAAAAGAAGCAGAGTCTCTCGCTGGTTTTGATGTCCTGGAACCAACCTGGTTACCTCCCGTCTTGTATTTCGAGGGAGCCGCGTTCGAGCCCAAGGAATGGGATAGCCCGAAAAATACGGTCAAAATCTCCTATTACTTTTCCTCTGAAAAGCTTGGGCCAGGACTGGCATCGAACGGGATTGTCATTACGCAGCAGCCTATTGAGTCAGTTGAAGATTGTAAGATAGGCACGGGCTGTCTAGTAGGGGCAGGGGCAGAGGTTGAGTCCGTACAGATTGGCGACATGATGGGTGAATATGTCATAGGAGTTTGGCAGGCAGATAATGCCGGTAACTGGATTTGGGTGCATGAGCCTTACCTGCAGAGGGTACGCTGGCAAACCAATGACATGGCTTTTGAAATTCTCTATGTGGGACCTCCGGAGGAGATACAAAAAGCAGACTTGATCGCCATCGCTGAAAGCATGCAATAGGAAGAAGTAACATAGTGGGCGAGGTCTCTCCCCGCCCACTATGTTTCAAAGATCGATTTCACTCCTGTTCCTTTCCCAGGGTGAAGTAAAAAGCAGCTCCCTTCCCTTCCTCGCTCTCGACCCAGATCCGGCCTCCATGCACCTCGATGATCCTCTTCACGATGGCAAGACCCACTCCGGTACCCTCAGCACCTGGATTTAATTTGTTGAACAGTCCGAAGATCCGCTCATGGTGCTCAGGTGCAATTCCCATGCCATTATCCCGGATGTAGAAGACTGGCATCCCATTCTCCTCTCCCTGAGTTCCGATTTCGATGATCGGCTGGGTCTGTTCCCCCATGAACTTGACCGCATTGTCGAGCAGGTTTTGGATCACTTCTAATAAGCGCTGCGAATCGCCGAACACCACAGGCAG
>DASTJG010000588.1:0-2007 GCA_035716785.1 Anaerolineales bacterium | reverse complement strand
AGCGCGGTCTCGACCATTTCATGCGAGTCGACGCTGGGTATATTGCGCTTGATCACGTCAATCACCGGCGTGTTTTGTCCATGCTCGGAAAGAGCCTTGATGAAATCATCCCGCGTCAACACACCAATAAACTGGCCATTCTCCACCACCGGGAAATCCTGCTGTGAACCGGCAAGGATGAGCTTCACGACCCGATCCAGGCGATCAGACGACGACAGGGTTTCGAACTTGGTCTGCATGGCGTTTGTGACAGGAATTCCACTGATGGAGTTTTTCATCTGCACCATGCTGGCTTCCTGCGAGGCGCCGATCCAAACGAAGAAGGCGATGAAGAGCAGGAAGGGATTGCCAAACAAGCCGACCAAGCCGAAGAGGAAAGCCATTCCCTGTCCGATATTGGCGGCAACCTGCGTGGCGCGGACGTAATCCATGCGCATGGCGAGCAGGGCCCGCAGCACGCGCCCACCGTCCATTGGGAAGGCCGGGATCAGGTTGAACAACACCAGGGAAACGTTCACCGCCATCAGGCGCTCGAGGAAGGAACCCGTGGAGAGCGTTAACTCATTTAGCGGGATCAGGCCATTCGTCACGAAGAGATACGCGAAAAGCACCGCAGCAATGACCACATTGACCGCGGGTCCCATTAAAGCTACCCAGAGTTCCTCGATCGGCTTCTCCGGCATCCGTTCGAGGCGCGCCACCCCGCCGATCGGGTAGAGGGTAATGTCACGGGTTTTGATCCCGTACCTGCGGGCGGTGAGGGCATGCCCATATTCATGCAGGACAACACATAGAAAGAGCGCCAGGATAAACAGGATCCCCTCTGCTACTTTTGCAAGCGTCTCATATTGGAGCCAGTAGCTATAACCAATCCAGCCGATCAACAGCAGAAAAGTCGCATGGACGAACACATCGATACCAGCAAATGTCCCTAATTTCCATTGCCATCTCATAACTCAACTCCTTTAACAATAAGGGCATTGTACTAAGAATTTATAAGAAAATTGTTATAAAAATTCTATCAGTAGCTATCGGGTTTACCGCAACGATGCAGCCCATACCTACTTTAACGAAAAAGAGAACAGATATGTACCTGCTCTCTTTTGGTTTCGGCAGCGATTTGTTGTGAATTTTACTTGATTACGCCTAGTTTCTTCCCGGCTTCGCCGATCACATCCATGGCGCGCTCGATCTCGCTTGGTTCGTGCGCAGCTGTAACAGTCGCGCGCAGGCGGGCCAGTCCCTCCGGCACGGCGGGTGAAACGACGGGCAGCACGAACACGTCGTTATGCTGTGCTTCGCGCGTCATGGCGAAGGCGGTGTCGTCGTCACCGCACAGGACCGGGACAATGGCAGTCTCGGTCAGCATGGTGTCGAAGCCCATGCTTTTCAACCCGCCAATGAATTGATTCGTGTTCTGGGTAAGACGTTCGATGCGCCAGGGCTCGTCCAAAATGACTTTGAAAGCTTCGTTCGCCGCGGCGGCCTGGGCAGGCGGCAGCGCCGCAGAGAAAATGTAGGCGCGGCTGGCGTGGCGCAAATAAGTGATAATGTCTTTCTTCGCAGCCACATAGCCACCCACTGATGGGATGGTTTTGCTCAGCGTGCCCATCTTGATGTCGATCACATCACCAAGGCCGAAATATTCCTCGATGCCTGTGCCTCTTTTGCCAAGCACCCCCACCGAATGTGCTTCATCGATCATCAGCCAGGCGTTGTATTGTTTGCACAATTCGACCATTTTCGGAAGGTCGATGATATCGCCGTCCATGCTGAAGACCGAGTCGGCGATGACGAGCTTGGCAACCTCCGCAGGCGCGTTCTTGAGCAGGCCCTCGAGATGGGCCATATCGTTGTGACGGAAACGCCTGAACTCCGCACCCGACATCAGACAGCCATCCACGATGGAGGCGTGATTCAATTTATCCGAAAACACGTAATCGCCGCGTCCCATCAGGGTGGAAACGACCGTCAGGTTCGTGGCATACCCGGAGGTATAGGTGATCG
>DASTJG010000587.1:0-3293 GCA_035716785.1 Anaerolineales bacterium | reverse complement strand
GGCCACGCGCTCCGGAGTCGTGGATGCCGACTCCGCAAAGGCATGCAGGCCAAAGTCCCAGGCCATGAGCCGCAGGGCCGCCTCCTGGCCGTCCATCCAGTTGGGTCCCGTGTTGGGAGGGTTGGACTCCGCCCAGGACTGCACCAGCTCCCAGAATGCATCAGCAAACTTCTCATCCTGCGTCGAGGCGTACGCGCGCACGAGGGTGTAGACCATACTGAAGCGGCTGGCTTCCCAAATGAACTTGATATCCACATCCCCCTCATTAGAAATCTGAGACCAATGTTTCTTTGCATCCAGTTCAACGCCTGAAACAGGGTCACGATGCCAGTCGGGCGGAAAGCCGGTTTTGACAAAGTTATGTGCGAAGAATTTGAGTTCGCCATTCAACAGGCGTTCGGCTTCATCCACGGCGAGTTGCGGATTCCACGGCGCTTCGACCGCGTAGCGCTCAGCGCGAGAGGGATCAAAAAAGAATTTAGGAGAGTTCCGTCTGCGCCATTGTGTGTAGGCTTCTGGTTGTGAAGGGATGCCTTTCTTCAACCACGTTTCCAGCGGACGATCCTGCCACTGATAAGCGGGGATTTGTTTGCGAACGAATCCTGTCCGCATGCGCAAGGCATAACTGACGCGGAACAACAACCAGCGCGCGCCGAGCGATTGATAAAGCGAGATCAGGTTTCGGAAATTATTGAGCACGTTGAAGCCGAGCCGCGTGGATGGACAGCAGGATCCAGATCAGAGGCAATCCGATGAAAATCAGAAGCGGCGCGACCTGATCGCCATGCGACCACTCGTAGGAAAGCACGGCCGCCAGCGCCGTCAGGAAGATGTACAGGGCGCTGATCGTGCCGTGTTTGTAGCCGCCCATGACCAGTTGCTGGAAGAGGTGCGAGCGGTGACCGGAGAACACATTCTCCCCTTTGATCAGGCGCCGCAGGAACGTCATGAACGTATCCATGATCACGATCCACATCAGCAGCGTACCGACCGTCAGCGCATCGCCGGTCTGACTGGCAGAGAGCAGCGGCAGGACGGCAAAACTGTAACCGAGGAAGGTGCTGGCGACATCGCCCATGAAGATCTTGGCAGGCGGCCAGTTGTGCCCGAGAAAACCCAGGCTGGTCGCAGCAATAGCCAACGCCACCCAGAAAACGAAGGCATTCTGCACGTTTGCCGAAAGGATCATCCAGCCCAGACCGGCAATCACCGCCACGCCGCCCGCCATCCCGTCGATCCCATCCATGAAGTTGTAGGCGTTGATCATCCCGATGATCCAAAAGAAGGTAATCACGATTCCCACCACGCCGAGGTCAAGCTCGCCGATCAGCGGGACGCGGACAACCCTGAAATATCCCATCGCAAGGATGGATATGGCAGCAACCAGGCCTTGCACCGCGAAGCGGTAGTACGCGGATAATGACAAGAGGTCGTCGCGCCAGCCCACTACGGCAAGGATCGCACTGAGGACAATATAGATCAGACTCCGAATCACCTGGGTTTGATCTGCAAACACAATGCTGGTAACTAAAACGAGAATGACGATTGCCAGTCCGCCCCCCAGCGGCATTGGGATCGAATGTGAACTGCGTTCGTTCGGATTGTCGAGAATATTGTAGCGCAACGCCAGCTGGCGAATATAGAAGACACTAATATAGGAAAGCAAAGCGAGGATGAGGAAGATGATGATAGCGCTCATTGCAGTGATTGTAAACGAGAACTGGAGCTTATCAAATCATAAAGACTTTCCAAGAATTACCTGCTTACTAATCTTTCCAACAACTGCAAAGTTTCCGCCAGCCTGTCACGGCGGTCGAGGTTCTTCACCAGATAAGCGCGCGCGTTCTCACCCATTTGCTTCACCTGCCCCGGATCTCTTGATAGTTCAAGAATTGTCTTTGCGAGTAACTCGTCATTCCCCGGCTCGACGAAGACTCCCCCTTGCGAGGCTTCGATCACCTCGCGGACCACTCCATCGATGACCAGCACGGTCGGGCGGGCGGACGCCATATAATCGAAGACCTTATTCGGATAGGTCGTGCGGAACATCTCCAGATTCTGAAGGATCGCCAGACAGACATCTGCCGCGGCGATCACGGCGGGCATTTCCTTTTTCGGGCAGATGCCGGCGAACTGAACGTTCTTCAGTCCCAGCCGTCCCGCTTCGGCTTCGAGGTTGGCGCGTTCCTTCCCGGCGCCGAAAAAGGCAAACTGGATGTGTGCTTCGTCCACAGGACTGCTTCGCTGGTCGTTCAAGCGTTGCGCGGCGCGCAAGACGGTGTAGAGGTCGTGCGCCTGCCCCATCGCGCCCGCGTACAGGACCACGAATTTATCCTGCAATCCCAGTTTCGCGCGGACGGAAGACCCATCCACGTGTGGATTGAACATGTCGATATCTGTGCCATAGGGGATGAAGGTAATCTTTCTATCAGGCACGCCCTTGCCAACCAGATACTCCTTGTATGCCGGTGAATTGACCAGGATATGCGTGGCGCGCGCGTACAGAAATCTCTCAAGCCAGTGCCCGAGCGCGATCAGGATCGGATTCCTGATCACCCCCATGCTGATCGCGAACTCGGGCCAGAGATCACGCACCTCCAGCAAAAAAGGCTTTCGGCGGAGAAGGGCAACCAGCCAGGCTGAGACGGCCTGGAAGATGGGCGGCGTGGTACCCATGATCAGGTCCGCGTCTTTGACCTGTAAAGCCGCCCAGACAGAGCTGAGCATGAAACTGAAAAACGAAACCGCGCGCCAGAAATAACTGCGATGCAGCGTCTGGGCGCTGTAGGCACGCAGGACGCGGATCCCCTCGATGATCTGCTCAGTGTATAAACTTTTCTTCTCGACGGTGCGCAGACCGGTCTGGTAGTTGGAATCGCTGGCGACGATCACCATCTCGTGCCCGCACTTGCCCAAATATTGCGCCATCTCGAAATGACGTGTATGTCCCGGCTCATCGGGTGGAACGAAGGATTGATTGATCAGCAGAATTTTCATAATAGCAGAGGCTCTGACAAGCCGCCATTATATTATGGTTTTCCCTTCCCCCGTGACATTCATGTCATGCTGAGTGAGCAAAGCGAACGAAGCATCCCGTCGCTTTGAGGCGGAGATCCTTCGCGGAGTCTATCCTGAACGAAGTGAGCGCAAGTTGCTCTGCGAAACCGAAGGGCTCAGCATGACATACTGTAATTTATGTGGACTTCTTCACCAGCTCCCGCCTCAAATACGGAATGGTCAACGCGGCCAGGAATGCAGCCAGACCAAAAGAGAGCGCGGGGACGAGCCAGCGG
>DASTJG010000586.1:0-2922 GCA_035716785.1 Anaerolineales bacterium | reverse complement strand
GCAGTCGTCAGTGAACGGTGATCAGTTGTTGCGGCTTGCCGCGTCGGTGGAGAAGGGGAGTGAGCATCCGCTCGGCGAAGCCATCTGGGCCGAGGCGACCACGCGCGGGTTAAGTTTGGCGGAAGTAGCCGGGTTCCAGGCGGAGCCGGGTCACGGTGTACAGGCCGAAGTGGAGGGCAGAAGCGTTGCGATCGGCAACGTGCGCATGATGCAGGCGCGCGGCTGGTCGCTGAACGGACTCGAGTCCGATGTGACGCGCCTTCAAAGCGAAGCCAAGACAGCCATGCTGGTTGCTATGGATGGAAAAGTCGAAGGTATCATCGCGGTCGCGGATACATTGAAGGAAGGCTCGCAGGAAGCCATCGCAGAGTTGCATCGCATGGGCTTGAAAGTGGCAATGATCACCGGCGATAACCAAAAGACCGCCGAAGCGATTGCGAAGCAGGTTGGTGTGGATGAAGTGCTGGCAGAAGTTTTGCCTGAAGGAAAATCGGCTGAAGTCAAGAAACTACAAGCCGGCAAGAAGATCGTCGCCATGGTCGGCGACGGCGTGAATGACGCGCCCGCGCTTGCCCAGGCAGACGTTGGCATTGCCATTGGGACGGGTACCGATGTTGCTATGGCCGCCGCGCCCGTGACGTTGATGAGCGGCGACCTGCGCGGGGTGGCGCGTGCGATCTCGCTTTCGCGCAAGACCGTGCGCACGATCAAACAAAACCTGTTCTGGGCGTTTTTCTACAACGTCATCCTCATCCCTGCCGCGGCACTGGGCTTTCTCAACCCGATCCTGGCGGCGGGCGCGATGGCTTTCAGCAGCGTATTCGTTGTGACAAACAGCCTGCGATTACGAAGACATAAGATATAACTTTATTGAGGTCCAATGTCAAAGAATCAAAGGCCGTCTGTTGATCCTGTCATCCTGGTCACGCTCGGAATTGGGTTTGTCACCATAGCAGTTTTGATGCTTGTTTTCCAGTCAGACTCCAAAACGGTAAATATCGCAAACGACTCCGGTACGCTCAGCCAGTTGGTCGTTGCTTTTATCACAGGGCTGACAACCGGTGGTTTGAGCTGCCTCGCCGTTCAGGGCGGATTGCTGGCAAGCTCGCTCGCGCACCAACTCGAACAGGATTACCTCGAACAGGTCGCGCAAAAGAAACCCAAGCGCGGTAAGAAGGCTCAACCTCAACAACAGCCGCGTTCGAGCGCGGCATTTCCCGTTCTGCTCTTCCTGCTTGCGAAGCTGGTGGTTTATACCTTACTGGGTGCTTTGCTCGGCCTGCTGGGTTCATATCTCACTCTTAGCCCGATGACACGCGCCATCCTGATGATCATGATCGGCGTGTTCATGCTTGGCAATGCACTGCGTATGTTCAACGTCCATCCGATCTTTCGTTACTTTTCCATCGAGCCGCCGAAATTCATTACGCGCTACATCCGCCGCACCGCCAAAGGCACGGATACCTTCACGCCGCTTTTCCTCGGCGCACTGACCGTGTTCATTCCCTGCGGTGTGACGCAAGCCATGATGGCAGCCGCGCTGGGAACGGGCAGCCTGGCGATGGGTGCGGCGTTGATGTTTGCCTTCACGCTCGGGACCAGCCCGGTCTTTTTCATCGTGGCATACCTGACGACGGAACTAGGGGCGCGCCTGGAAAAGTTCTTTATGCGATTCGTTGCCGCAGTGGTGCTGATCCTGGGACTCGTGACCGTGAACAGCGGTTTGAACCTGATGGGGTCCCCGCTGGCGTTCGCCAACCTGACCCGCGATCTGTTCCCGTCTTCGAGCAACTCGACAGCCTCAGCAAATTCTCCCCGGGCAAATATGCCTGCTGGCGACCTGGTCCTCTACGTGCAGAATGGTGGCTATTTTCCCCAGACGTTGAATGCCGCCGCGGACAAAGCCCTGATGTTGAACCTTGTCACCAATCGGACCTATTCCTGCGCGCGGGATTTCGTCATCCCCGCGTTGGATTATTACGAACTCCTGCCTGATACCGGGACGGTCCAGGTCAGAATCCCGGCGCAGCCCAAAGGCACGAAGCTTTTCTTTACCTGTTCCATGGGAATGTATACCGGGCAAATTGTTTTTGAGTAAGCGAGGAATCAATGATCAAAAAAACCTTCAAAGTCCCTGATATGTCCTGTACCAATTGTGCAATGAAGCTCGAAAGTCTGGAGGATACTCTGGATGGAGTCAAAGAGATCAACGCCAGTTACCACAAACTCCAGATGACCATCGAATATGATGAAGTCATGCTGACAGAAGAGCAGATCATCGCAGCGGTAAGGAAAAAAGGATATCAGGCTATCCCGGCATAGTAAAACGATTGAGGAGCGAGAGATGACAAATCAAAAGTATGTCCCTGCCTTAAGCTTTCGCTGGCTGACGCCTCTTTACGATGCGATCATCGATGGACCGCTGTCCATCGGGCGCATGCGCAGGGGACTGCTGCTGGAGATGGGTGATCTCAAGGACAAAAAGATCCTGGATATAGGCAGTGGCACCGGGACAATGGCTGTCATGATCAAGCAGGCGCATCCTGCTACGGAAATGATCGGCATAGATGGTGATCCACAGATTTTGGAGATCGCGCGTTCCAAAGCTCGCAGGCTTGGGCTTGAGATCCGGTTTGATCGGGGGATGTCCTTCGATCTGCCATACCCAACTGAATCGTTCGATGTGGTACTCACCAGCATGATGCTGCATCATCTGACGCGGGAGGATAAACAAACGACAGCCCACGAAATGTATCGCGTCCTGCGCCCAGGCGGACAATTGTTCGGCGCCGATTTTGCCGCACCGCGCAGCGCGCTTGGGAAAGCGATGCGCCCGCTGACGCGTCGCTTCGAGCGTGTGGCAGAAAACGTGGATGGCTTCCTGCCGGTCATGTTTAAAAATGCCGGTTTCAAGGATTATAG
>DASTJG010000585.1:0-4322 GCA_035716785.1 Anaerolineales bacterium | reverse complement strand
TTCGGTACCCTCTGCCCAGCCTGCAATCGAACAACTCGACGACCAACCGAACCTGCTCATGGGGTTGATCGGCGGCGCTGTCGCGATGCTGGTCGGTGCGATCGTATGGGGCGCAGTCACCTATTTCACGGAATATCAAATCGGTTGGCTGGCGATCGGCATCGGTTTTTTGGTCGGCGTTGCCATCCGATTTTTCGGAAAGGGAAAGAGCATGATCTTTGGGCTTTCGGGTGCAGTGCTCTCATTGATTGGCTGCGTGCTCGGAAATCTCCTGGTCTACTCAGGCTTCATTGCACGTGAAGAAGGTGTATCCTTCCTGGAAGTACTTCTCTTCCTTGTGTCGACCCCAGCCGCGCTGATTGAGGTTTACACGATTGCATTTGATTTCATGGATCTGTTCTTCTATGCTATTGCTGCCTATGTGGGATTCAGTGCCGCAATGGATATCAAGCGCACGCGCAGATAAATAAAAAGAGCCAGAGAATATCTCTGGCTCGCCCTGCTTGTTTATTACCTTTCGCTCGCTACTCTTTTCAGGACCTCATCAAAATCTAGATTCGCATTGAGCGGCGCAGTAAATACCAGCTGATACCCATCCGGGTCAAGGATCATCAGCTCGCGCACATTCCAGGGTTGGTCCAGCGGGCCGGAGGCAATGGTCGCGCCCCCGGCCTTTGCCTGATCGGCAAGCGCATCCACACTACTAGCGAGGTAGTCCGGCATTTGGAAGCTTAGGGAAACTCCTGCGCCTCTCGACTCGGGTAGCGGTTTGCCATCTCGGGGCAGGGAGAGCAGCAGGTCAGCGTATTTGCTCCAGCGCAGGTGGACAAGCATAGCCTTGCCGCCGGGTCCGGGCATCGTGAAAACGTGCTTGAAACCCAGCGTCTCCTGATAGAACTGCGATGACGCATCCAGGTTGCTGACGATCAGGTTCACGAAGAACGGCATCGGATAAATTTCTTCTGTCATTTTTACTCCTCTACGTCTAAAGGATGGGCAGCATTGTGAGCTGCCCATTTATTATTTTTTGTGATTTGCTACATAGACCTTGACGGCTTCCCGGAAGAACTCGGCAAGCCCGGGATGCATTTTGTCGAAGTTCGCCTTGAAGCGCGGGTCATCATTGTAGCCATTGACCAGCGATAGCAGTTGATCCAGCTTCGGGGTCCAGAAGTAATCCATGTGCCTGCGCCAGCGCTCGACAATGCTTTGCACTTCCTTACTATCCGCGCCTTTCGGCATGGCGGCAATCATATCCATGTAAATGGCTTTGCCTTTCGTCATGATGGCTTCCTTCTTTGCCGCGGAGTACGTCTTCCACTTGCGATTGGATTCACGCACGGTTTCGGGATCGTACATCTGCTCCGCTTCGAGAGCGTACTTTTCCTGTTCTTCCTCACTAAAACCTTCAAAATATGCTTTGTTGCTCATAGCACTGTTTCCTTTCAAATGATTGATGGTATTGTCCACCGTACTGATCAGCCGGTTCAAACGCGCCATCTGCTTTTGCAGTGCGTCCTTGTGACTGCGTAAGGCGCCCAGCACATCGAAGTCACGGCGTCCCATGATCTTCTTGATATCTTCAAGTGGCATACCCAGTTCACGGTAGAACAAGATTTGCTGAAGCCGCAGCAGGGACTCCTCCCCGTAGTAACGATAGCCGTTCTCGCCCACACGGGACGGCTTGAGAAGCCCGATCGCATCGTAGTGATGCAGGGTACGCGGCGTCACGCTAGCCAGTTTCGAGAGTTGTTTTACAGTGAACATGGCGCCAATATAAACCCTGACGTAACGTTAATGTCAAGGGTTCAAAAATCTTGCGGAGAACCTGTCCTTCACAAGGTTATAATAAATTGCATGGAATATTGGCTGGGAACAAGTCCCTGGTATGGAGTGACCCTGTGGATCATTCTTTATATCAGTGACTATTACCTCACTATTTACTCCGCGCGCGGATTCCGCGAGATCGGGCATTTTCAGTTCGAAGTCTTTGAATTGACCCCACAATATCAAAAAGAGGTCGAGGCGCTCAAGCCTGTTTCTAAATTACATGTTCTTTTGCTTGTTCTGTATACCCTGTTGCTCCTCTTTATTTGGTGGCTGATCAACACATTTCTCTTCTTCCCATGGACTTATTTGGCATACTCGTTTTACCTTGGCATGTTCCTGTTACTGGAAGTTGCCGTTCATTTTCGGCATCTGCGGAATATCTTTTTGATTCACGAGGTCAAAAAGAACGGAGGCGTGGAAGGGCAGATCTCCTATCGCAAGGAGTTTTCATACAGAGTATCGGCGTTTGAGTTCGACATGTTTTCTGTCCTCTTTTTGATCATCGCTGCGTTCTATTACAGTCCATTTTTTCTGGGCGGGGCGATCATGTGTCTGGCGACAGGGATCAAACACAGCCGATTGGCACAAAAGGCAAAATCCACACCTTTACAGGCATCTCAACCATGAAAATTCTTTACGAAGATGAACATCTACTGGTGGTCAACAAGCCCGCCGGGCTTTCTGTCCTGCCGGACGGCTGGGAACAGGATGCGCCGTATCTGGTCAAGTTGCTGGAAGAGCAATATGGCAGGATATTTATCGTGCACCGTCTCGACAAGATCACGAGCGGTGTAATGGTATTCGCGCGCGACGCAGAGACCCATCGCGCCCTGAGCATTCAATTCGAGGGGCATGAAGCAGAGAAAACATACCATGCCATCATTGAGGGAAATCCCAAATGGGAGGAGAAGACCGCACGGCATCTGTTGCGCGCCAATGTGGGGCACAAGCATCGCACGATGGTGGATAACAAAAACGGGAAACCCTCCGAGACGCGCTTCCGCGTCATTAAACGGTACCCGGCTCGACCGGAGGCAGGTCGCGAGGAGTCGGCATTGATCGAAGCGAAGCCAATGACGGGTCGAACGCATCAGATCCGCGTCCATGCATATGCGCTGGGACACCCGCTCGTCGGGGATGTCCTTTACGGCGCGCAGGAAGCCTATGGCATTGCACGCCCCATGCTGCACGCACAATCGTTATCGTTCATTCATCCGGCAACGAATGAGAGAGTCAAATTTAGCGCGCCGCACCCCGCCGATTTTGATGAGACCGTAAGGGCGGGATAACCCCGCCCTTACGATATCTTTCTCGCTTCCATGTAGAAGCGTTTCTCACGCGCCTCCCCCATCGAGAACGTTTTGCGCGGCAAGGCACCATCGAGAATAACTGTCTCGAACAGGTCAGACTTGCTCATACCCGGCAGATAAAAGCCGGCGTTGTTCGGCTGGCTTCCGAGGTTCACCGTGACATCCTCGCCATGAACGTAATCGATCTTCTCCGCGCCGCCCTCGTTGAGAAAGACATCGAGGAAGGACTGGATCGTGCCGACCGGCAAATGCGAGGCAGGGTTCGCGATCTCGATCACACCGAAGTCCTTTGCACGTCCGCCTCCGACCAGGCCGATCCGTTGCTTCTCATCGTCAGCCGAGTCCACCACCTTGACCATTTCCGCCGCGTTTGCAACAGGCTGGTAGGTCAGGTTTTTGCCGAAGGTTTTTTCAAGCTCGACAAAAAGCTCTTTCTTCAAACCGAACAGCACACGATGGATGGGTTCGAATTCCAGCCCTTCATCATGGACGTTCTCGATCTCGACCAGCGCATAGCGGGAAGGATGATCCATGCCTACCTGCGGTTTCATCTTCTCCCAGATGGCTTTGGCGGTCGCAAGGGAATGATTGCCATCTCCCATCGCGAAAAGCAATACAGGCTGATCCTGGCTTACGCCATACTTCGCAGCGAACGTTTCAGGTTCAGCGAGGGCGCGCAATGCCCCGACAACTTTGTTTTCGGATTCCTGATCTACAGCGTACCCCGCGAGATGACCGCTATCTAACATCAGCTCGAAATCATACAATTTTTTGAGTTTGGATTTCGCCGCGCTCAGCGGCTCGATGACTGTGTGAGTTGGATCATCGATCAACACCAGGATATGCGGCAGTTCAAGCAGGGCCCCTTCACGAATCTTCATCCGCGGCGGCAGGCGATCGACGATCGTCCCCTCGGTCGCGCGGATCAGGCTGGAGGAGCCTTGGGTGTAATCGTATGCTTCGAGATCAAGACAAAGCATGACGCCCTTACGTGTTTTTCCTGCAACGGTCCGCTCCACATAGATAAGTCCATCATACGGTTGAAGGATGCCTTCGTCTGTGTATTTGCGCATGCTGGTCTGGACGCTTTGAATGCGCTGGTCACCACCTGGTTTCTCAAGATAGACCTCGGGGAACGTTAAATGCAATGTAGATGGCGCGTCGCCAACGATCTTTTCAACT
>DASTJG010000584.1:0-10422 GCA_035716785.1 Anaerolineales bacterium | reverse complement strand
CAGGCTGTTCCATCGGCGCTTGCCGTGACAAAACTATCCCCATTTGGGCTGAATTCCATCGCATTGATTTTTCCTGCCTGCGAAATCTGCGCAACGGGAAGAGGCAAAAGGCTGAGGTTCCTGCGGAGGATTTCCTCTGCTTCATCAGATGGAATGCTTTGCCAGGAATCAATGGCAAGCAGTGTACTCGTGTACAGCTCTCCCGGCATGGTTTGATAGATCTGCGCCCTGGCTACTCCGCGCTGGGCTTCGGCGATCTTCTTGTTCTCATCGGCAATGAGTTTTTGTGCTTCGGCTTCCTTTTCGTTGGCGCGGGCTACTCTCTCGTTCTCCCTGGCAACCTGTTCATTGTATATGGCCAGGGCTTCGTTCTCCCTTGCCAGTTTCTCATTGGCAGTTGCCCGACGTGATTCCTGAACGGCGGTGTACGTTAACGCCGACAGCATGACGAGTGCGATGCCGGTGGCAACCCATGCAATGGTTCTGTTCCTTTCATTTCGTCTGCTGTGAAGGATGAAGGTTTTCTGCAGATCCGTGGGAGTTGGGTCCTTGGAGGTCGCCGTTTCCATCATACGTTTCGCATTGCGCAGATCCCTGCCATGCAGGAGCAGGCTGATATCCTTTTTACGATGCCACTCCAGCGCACGGACCTGCAGACGGCGGTGCTCCTCTAGCCAGTCCAGGTCCAGTTCGATGGCGGTTTTGACCTTGGCCAGTCCCTCGTCGAAATTATCGGTCGTGCGCATGAATGTCCAGTTCAGCTTGCTGATGCTTTCCGGAGTATCTTTTGGATGAACATCGCGCAGAACGACAGGAATGATCCGTTTGCTGTTTTTCGCCGCGTGGTTGATTTCCACCTTACAGACTTCAGAGGCGATCGAGTCCGGGCTGATGAGAAAAATAAAAGCGTCTGCTTCTTCGATGCCGCGGAAGATCTGTTCGAGCCAGTCCACAGCAGGCGGGATGGACTCCCAATCCACCCAGACATCCTGCTGGATCGATCGGAAGGATTCGATCAGTTCTCGGGCTACAACAGAGTCTCTCCGCGAGTAGGAAACGAACAATTTCGCCATAGCTCACCTATAATGTTTGACGCAATTCTACCTGATATGCCGGCCAATCTCCATTTCCGTTTTGTGGTAAAACGGAGGTTATGAGCAACGATCCGAACCAGTTTTCAGGCGTTGCTGAGGTTGCTCAAACCGAATGGAGCCTTTGTGCTTTCCATCACGCATCCGGTGTTCAACAACGCCTCGACGGTTCTTGTTCTCGAAGAAGAGGATGATGCAGGGGAGATCAAAACGGTGTATTCTGTGAAAATATCTCGTTACATGACGCATTCCCACGTAAAAGGAGTCGCCCTGCGCAGCCAGCCCAAGCCGCAAATGTACTTCGAGCGCCCGCTGCAATACTATCTCAACCTCGGCTTCCAGAATGGATTTGTGCTGGATGGCTTCGAAGAACGTGCTTTTCCTCCTACCACCCGCAAACCAGTCCGCTGGGGTGGGGCGGAAAGTGTAGCGAGATCCCGCCTGTGTTGGTCGCGCGCTTTCGGAAAATTTGATCCTACCAATTGTCTTCCATGGTGATCTCATTATGAACATACGTTTTCTCAACTGTGGCACAATGCGCCCCTACTTCCCGCGTATACAAAACGGCGTGACTTGCCTGCTTGTAGAAACGGATCAAGGCCCTCTGCTTGTCGACACAGGCTTTGGCATTCGCGACTATTCTTCTCCCACGCGGTCCATGAGCTTTTTCCTCAGCCTGATGCGCTCGGCGCGGGATGTGAAGAAAACAGCTTTTCATCAGGTCCAGCGCCTGGGCTTCAAACCCGAGGATGTGAAGCACATTATCCAGACGCATCTGCATCTCGATCATGCAGGCGGACTGCCTGATTTCCCGCACGCGAAAGTCCATGTGCTGAGAGCAGAATATGAGCATGTTATGTCCCACCGTAGTTGGGAGTACCGCCCCGAGCACTGGGCGCACGAACCCGATTGGGTTTTGCACAAGATCAATGGCAGTCGCTGGTACGACTTCGAAGGGATCAAGCTGACTGGCTTCGAACCTGAAATCTGGCTTATACCGTTGCCCGGGCATACACCTGGGCACATGGCGGTTGCCGTCAAGCAGGGAGATGATTGGGTGCTTCACGCCGGCGACTCGGTCCCATTCGACCTGAAGATCGATGAAGTCCCTGCGTGGTTAAGCAGAAAGGTGCTTGGGCCGCATGGTCCGCGAATTCAAACATTTATGAAGGCTCACCCGGAAGTACAAGTGGTGGGAAGTCACATGAGTTTGAGCTTCTACGAGAAAACGTAGTGGAAACTTGAGTCGCCGATTAAACGACTTCAGTCGTTACTACATGTCGTGAACAAACAGGTCACGCTTTTAGCGTGACCTGTGTTTATCCGTACAATTCTCTTCTGAAAAACTCCGGCAGTGCAAATGCCGCTTTGTGAATATCGGGATTGATGTAATTGTTCACCCCCGGTGGGTAGGGAGTCTTCAATCCGTTCTGCCACGGTATATCCGAGACATACATAAAGCCAATCCCGCCGCCGGGATAGGTGGGAATGTTGGCGTAATAGTACGCGGGATTCTTCGTCAGTGCGCAGGCGGATTGGTAGATCTGTTTGATGAGCGCAGTATCGAAGAATGGCTGTTCACATTGGGTCGCCGCGGCGCCGCCCGGGACGAGGGCCCGCACCATCAACTTGTAGAACTCGTCTGAGAACAGGCGCTCCGCCATCCCGATGGGGTCGGTCGTGTCGGAGACGATCACGTCGAACTGGCCGGGATTTTCCTCGAGATAACCAAAGGCGTCACGCACAAGCAGTTTCGTGCGCGGGTCTGCCCATGGGTCGCCGAAAGACGCGGCAAAATATTGTCGCGACAGGTCCACGACGCGCTGATCCAGCTCACAGACGACAGCTTCTTCCACAGATGGATATCGCAACACTTGCTGCAATGAACCGCCGTCCCCGCCGCCGACAATGAGAACCCGTTTCGGCTGTCCCACTGCCAGCATCGGCACATGGACGATCATCTCGTGATAGCCCATGTTGTCTCGTTCGGTCAGTTGGATGATGCCATCCAGGATCATCGCATTGCCGAAAAATTCTGTTTCGACAAACTGCAGGTGCTGGTAGGCAGTTTGTTCATCCGCAAGGACGCGCTTGACCCGCACGCCCTTGCGGTAATAAGGATGCAATTCCTCGGTAAACCAAATACTCATAAGGTTATATAGAAAAAGGAATCTTTTCCACTTCCGCTTCACGGTCGATCTTGCGCAGCGAAAAATTATCGGCGCCCAACAGTTCTTTGATTCGCTGGATCAAAGGGATCATGTCCTTGCCGATCGCGCAGGTGAAAAGGTCAATGGCGCAATAATCGTATTCGGGCCAGGCATGCAAACTTGCATGCGACTCTGCGAGGAGCAAAAAACAGGTAAAGCCATGTGGGCTGAACTTGTAAAAGCCCTCATCCACAACCGTCAAGCCGCTTTCCCGCACGGCTCGCGCAAACAGCGAGTATGCCCGCTCGCCATCCATGAGGATCTCATGGTTGCAGTTGGAGAGATCGAAAATGAAATGCTCTCCCAGCTTCAAAGTCGCGTTCACTCACACCTCCAGGGGTTAAAAATATAAAGAACCCATCTGAAGACACCGAACTTTGAAATTTCAACACGATCCGCAAGATGTTGGCCTTGTGTAACGTGCGAAACCGCCTTCAGATAGACTCTGTTCGGGCATTTATACTATGTCTTGTCAGGATGTCAATCTTTTTATAAGCTTTCTTTCATCACAAAAATGTCACCTTTTTTAAGAGAGGCTGCTGATATTGAGCACTGTGCACTATAATCCTGCCGGATCAAAGCGTGAGCGTGATGGCACTTGGTTCTGTTACTGCTCCGCTGGCAAAGTTCTTTCCCTTCCTGATCGGCTTCCTTGCTGATCGTTTTGGACTTCAGACCGCCATGTGGTTTCTGCTTCTTGGTCCAATTGCTCTGCTTATTGGTCTCCCTCGTCGTACTGCTCGCCTGACACCTGACACATGACACCTTACTCACTTTACCTTCACATCCCTTTTTGTGTTCACCGCTGTGCCTATTGCGACTTCAACACCTATGCAGGTCAGGAAGACATGATTCCCGCTTATGTCGAGGCGCTGACCCGCGAAATAAATTTTGTTGGGAACCAATTGCAAACTGCTCAGTTCCCTAACCTGCCAAGTACCAAATCGCCAAATCACCAAATCACTGTTCACACCATTTTCTTTGGCGGCGGGACGCCCTCGCTCCTCTTTCCAAAACAGTTCGCGTCCATCCTGGGAGCCATTCGGAACAATTTCATCTTGACCAGTGATGCCGAAATCACCATCGAGGCGAATCCGGGTACGGTCTCGTATGAAAACCTGCTTGAACTGCGCAGGGTCGGCATCAATCGCATCAGCTATGGTGTCCAATCGGCAAACACAGAAGAACTGCGTATGCTCGAACGTGCCCACAACTTCTTTGACGTGATCGAAGCTGTTACATCGGCACGTAAAGCCGGCTTTGACAATTTGAACCTGGACCTGATCTATGGCCTGCCCGCACAGACTCTGTCAACTTGGCAAACTACCGTCAAGCGGATTCTTGATCTGCACCCCGAACACATCTCAGCTTATGCACTGACCCTCGAGCATGGTACGCCGTTCGGGAGATGGTCATCGAAAGGCTTGCTGCCACTTCCCGATCCTGACCTGGCGGCAGATATGTATGAATGGGCAGGTGAGATGTTCGAAGCAAACGGCTACACTCAATATGAGATCTCGAATTGGGCAAAAACAAATGATAAAGGCAAAATGCAGAATGATGAATATAAGTCTGTACATTCATCATTCTGCATCCATTATTCGCAATTTGAATGCCGCCACAACCTCCAATACTGGCGCGGGCTTCCTTACCTCGCGTTTGGGGCCGGCGCGCACGGATATGCCAATGGCTACCGCTATTCAAATGTCTTGCGGATCAAAACCTATGTTGATCGTCTTACCAATTCCCAACCTGCCAGCTATCAATTTCCTCTTTCTCCTGCGACTGTCAATCATCACAAACAATCCCTCAAAGACGACATGTCTGAATTCATGATGACGGGGTTGCGCCTGACTCAGGAAGGTATAAGCGAGAAAGAGTTTCAAAAACGCTTTGGCCGATCCATGTTTGAGGTGTATGGAAAAGAGATTGACGAGCTGTTGAAATCGGGATTAATTGAATTTCCCTCTCCCATTCGCGCTGCGCAGAGTAATAGCGAAAACGAAGCGGGGAGAGGGGATGGAATCAGACTTACCAAACGTGGTCGCTTGCTTGGGAATCAAGTGTTCATGCGGTTTATCTAAAATGTTCGTCTAACGACACCGACAGTTTACTGGATCCCAACCGTTGGGACACTGCATAGCAACAGGCGGCTGGCATGCTGCTGGAACTCCAGACTCTAGTCTTGGCTGCCTGGGCTTTGGCGTAGGTGTAGCTGGTACGGGGCAAGCCTGAGGCTCATAGTGGGTGGGCTCGAAGCCAAAGGCGTCCCGGCAGGTATTATCCACAAGGACAAGCTCCTTGAGCGGATAGTTCTGATTCTCTTTCACCGGTGAACCGGCGTCTGCAATGGGGAAGCGGTCCACGTAATCCAATTTCTCCGGGTCTTTCAAGCCTGCGTCGGCGATCACGCCCAGCATGAAGATACTTCCTGACCAGGATCGCTTGAACGCAAATTGGACAGTGGCTTCGGGCCCTGCATTGATGCGCACCCAGGCCATGTCCGGGTCATTGCCGCCAACGCTGCCATCAAAGATCAAGTTTTCATAGCCATCACCATCGAGAGGCGCGTCAGACTTCGAGCTGGAGAGTCCACCCGTATTGTGATTTTGGTCCTGGAAGATTTGAACGGGGAGGGTATCCCACTGGTCGGTGTAGGGGGGATGCGCCCAGATGAGATAATCTCCAAACCCATCGCGATCGAGATCCAGTTCAACGCCATAATTGATGTCCATGGCATTGTTAGGATCTTCACCGATCAACTCGATCGAGACATACCACCAGTCATTGTCTTTGGCGACGGTGAAGCTGTTGATGTCGAGGTCAGGGATGTAGACCATCTCCTGCATAAACGGGCGTTCGAGGCGGTTCATATCGTAGGAGTCGCCGTAGGGCGCGCGTTGTTCCGGGGCGGTGCCAGCTGATTTGACGTCATAGATTACTTTTCCCCCTCTGGGCTCTGTCGGTGTCATCACATGTGTGAGAACGACAGTAGCTGTGGCGGGAATCTCTGTAGGCGGGATGGTGGGAGTAACGAGGTCACCTGCAATGGGGATCAGCGGAGCCTGCTCCAGAGTGGGAGTAGCTGGTGTAGCTGCTCCATCGGCCAAGTTGCAAGCTGATAGCGTGATCAACAGGATCACAAGGGCGAGCGTGAGCGAGCGAATGGTTTTTGATTGCATGATGTTCTCCTCTCAATTGGTGGACTGAGATGTGCAGGGAATGATGAACAGTATGTTAGCTTTTTAGTAGATCGTGGTGACACACTCGCATGAGTCTGAATCCCATTCCGAACCGGGCAGGCAGGCAGGATGTGGCGGGCAGCCTGACACTGATGTTGGTCCTCCTCCGGGCTGTGGTTCCCTTGGACCTTTGGTAGGTGTCGGTTCCACCGGGCAGATCTGGGGTTCATAATGAGTGGGTTCGAAGCCAAAGGCATCCCGGCAGGTGTTGTCCACCAGGAAGAGTGACTTGAGCGGGTAATACATGTTGTCCTTTACCGGTGAACCTGCCTCTGCGATAGGGATGCGATCCACATAATCGAGTTTCCCCGGATCTTTCCAACCAGCATCAGCGATCACACCCAGCATGAAGACACTTCCCGACCAGGATTTCTTGAACGCAAATTGGACGGTAGCTTGTACTCCCGCGTTGATGCGCACCCAGGCCATGTCCGGATCGCTGCCGCCAAGACTGCCGTCGAAGATCAGGGTCTCATAACCATCGGCGCTAAAGGGCGCGTCCGACTTTGCACCTGAAAGTCCGCCCGTGTTGTGATTCTGGTCCTGATAGATCTGAACGGGAACCGTATCCCATTGGTCGGTATAGGGCGGGCGCGCCCAGATCAGGTAATCCCCGAAGCCGTCACGATTGAGATCCAGCTCGACGCCGTAATGGATGCCCTGGATGTTATTGGGATCTTTTCCGATCAACTCTACCGAGACGTACCACCAGTCGTTGTCTTTGGCGACGGTAAAGCTCGCGATATCAAGATCAGACACATAGCTCATCTCCTGTGAGAAGGGCCGTTCGAGTCGGTTCATATCATAGGAATCACCATAGGGCGCGCGCTGCTCGGGGGCAGTGCCGGCCGATTCGACGTCATAGACTACTTTTCCTCCCCGGGGATCCGTCGGTGTCTGGCTGTGAGCGATGGCGACAGTTGCCGTGGGAAGGATCTGGGCCGGTGTAGGGGTCGCAAGGTCGCCCGCAACGGGGATCAATGACACTTGCTCTGATGTGGGCGCAGCTGGTGTCCCTGCTCCGGAGGATATATTACATGCCAGCATTGTAATTAATAGAATAATGAACACTGGCATAAGGGAACGGATGATATTTGATCGCATTGCATTCTCCTCTCAGTTGCTGTTGTCTTTATTATTTGGACAGCTTCTGATTAGATAATAGCGATCGTCGGATGTGATGTCATCGAGGCGCGGTACCGTTCTGGTGCCATCTTTTTCGGCGGGAATCGGTACCGGTGTACCGGATTGTTGGGGTGTTTTACCCAAATACGATTTTTATGGTAGGACATCAGTAGGGGGGCGCGCTCGTAATTGTATGAAACGCAGTTGCAGGGTAACGAATTTCGTTGCCCGAAAGGAATCTTCGTGGAGCGGGCTGCCAGCCCACTCCACCTCTATTGCATTACAGTTCGCCAGATGGCGGGAGCAATATGGGTCAGATCTCTCATCCCGCGTGTGAATTCCTCGCGCGCGGTTTTATCCCCAATGACCAACGCAGGGACATCTGCGTCGGTATGCTTTCGCGTGGATAGATCTTCCATGTTCCCGTGATCGGAAGTGATCAGGATCAGACCGTCATCCCAGATTTCTGTTAACCCACCCAGGACACCGTCAAATGTTTCCATCAATCGGATCGCGTCGTCCATTTCCTGTTTATGACCGGCATAGTCGCTCGCCCAGTATTCGAACAGGGCGAAATCATACTTCTTCGCCAGTGTACCCAGCATCTGTCCCGCGTGAGGCGGCTCCATCACGGGCGCGTCGAGGTAGCCAAGCATCGTCCGCCAGCCCTCGCCCGTAAAATCCGCCGAAAGGGCATGTCCGGCAAAGAGATCGTCGTGTCGGAAGAGCGGCAGCCCTGCGTTGGTGACCGCCAGTGGGATGGACGAATACAAACGCTTGCCCGAATCGATCCCGTGAAAATAGCGCGGCGGATACGCGTTGAGCAATGCAGCTTTTTTTCCCTCTTTTGCAAATCGCGAAAACAACGTCGCTTCCTTCAAATAGGCGGCCACTTCTGGATTCGGTTTGGGTCCATAGTGATATCCCAACTCAGCCGGGATGTTAATGCCTGTCATCAAAATAGCCTGTCCCGTTGCAGATTGCGGCAGTCCGTTCACGCCGACCGCGGGATCGACTGCCAGAAGCGTTGTGCGCTCTCCATGGAACGGCGCGGAGTCTTTGAGCAACGATCTGCCATCCAGCAAGCGATTCAGGTTGGGCATCTTTGCCGTGGCAAACGGATTCGTTTCCGGATTGTTTTCGCCCAGACCAATTCCATCGAGAAAGATAAAGAGGACGCGCATAAGGGCGGATTATAATCAACTCATGCCCACCTTGGATCTGAAAAAACTGAATTCGCATCGCGCCCGGACCTTTCGCCTGCCGCCGGCTCCGCGCGTTGCCTCCCCGAGAGCGGCGCTCCAGTATGTCAACGAGCGCGGCTTCATTTACTTTTGGCCGATCAAAGGGATTGACCTGCCCAGCTTATGGGTGGCCGTCGCGGGAAATCGAGTCGTTGCAGATAAACATGACGATCCCGGACACATCACATGGGGCTGGAAGGACAATGCCCTCGGGAAGAAGACCTGGTATTACGCCAAGATCCTGCGCGGCAAGGCAACGATGATCGCGTTGGAAGTTGCGCCGTATTTTTATGCGTTGTCAGAGAATTATGGCTCGCCCGAGGAAGATTACCTGCTTGCCTACGAAGAGGGACGATTGACACAGGCTGCGAAACAGGTCTATGAGGCGCTGTTGAAAGAAGGCGCGCTCAACACCATTGACTTGCGCCGAGTCGCCAAACTCACCAACGCTAAAGAATCAGAATTTAACAAGGCACTCGAAGTTCTGCAAAAAGATTTCAAGATATTGCCCGTGGGCGTCGCAAAAGTGGGCGCCTGGAAGTATGCGTTCATCTACGAGATCGTGACGCGTCATTACCCCGATCTCGCTGAAAAGGCGCGCTTTATCGGCGAAGGAGAAGCGCGCACAAAACTTATCGAACTCTACTTCCGTTCAGTCGGCGCGGCGCAGGAGCGCGATGTGAACAAACTTTTCGGGTGGCCAAAGGAATTGACCGCCCGAGCAATTACCGGCTTGTTTGAGAAGCGAAAACTGGTGAAGGCAGAGCATCCAAAGCAAAAGGGGGAGTGGCTCGCGCTGCCGGAATTATTTTAGAAAATATGGAGTCAGCCAGCTTGTCGAAGATCCCGCTCCAGCGGGGCTGGCGTTTTGCAGAAGCACGCCCTTCGGGCAGTTTGCACTCCAAAATGGAGGTATCCCATGCTTGAAATCGCAATCATGATCGAAGGACAGAACGGTCTGACCTGGCCGCGCTGGCAAAAGATAGTTCGACTGGTTGAAGATCTGGGATTTGTCGGACTCTTTCGCTCAGACCATTTCACAAATTCCAATGCCACGGATATCGATTCCCTTGAATTATGGACATCACTAACGTGGCTGGCTGGGAACACGAAACGTATCGAATTTGGTCCGCTGGTGACACCGTTCTCGTTCCGTCACCCTGTCCACACGGCGCGCATGGCATCCGCCGTGGATGATCTCTCCAATGGGCGGCTGGTGCTGGGATTGGGCGCGGGCTGGCAGGAGCGCGAACATCGCCTATTTGGTTTCGATCTTTTGGAACCGGAAGCACGCTTCAACCGTTTTAAGGAGGGAATGGAAGTCGTGACGCACCTCTTGCAAAGTGATGAGCCTGTGACGCTTGAAGGCCAGTATTATCAATTGCGCGGCGCAACGCTCCTGCCGCGTCCACAGCGACCCGGCGGCCCGCGCATTTTGATCGGCGGGAACGGCGTCAGACGGACATTGTCCTATGTGGTGCAATATGCGAGCGAGTGGAATTGTGTCATG
>DASTJG010000583.1:0-17286 GCA_035716785.1 Anaerolineales bacterium | reverse complement strand
CCTTGCGAAACTTTACTAGCTTTGACGACAGTTTTTTGGTGCGCGTAGCAACTAATTCTGTCAGTATCTACAGCAGGCCAAGTGATAAAAGCTCCATCATCTCTACCTGGTATCGTGATGAATTAATTCATGTGTATGATGAAGTAACCGTGGATGAACCTGCTCATAACCCTGTCTGGTATCGTGTGTGGGGTGGCTATGTCCACCGGTCACACTTACAGCGTGTGAAAGTCCTCTTAAATGATACATTGTCCTCCCTGGATCTTGACGAGGGCTTGCGGCGGCCTGTCGAGGTCACGGTTCCATTTACCGAGCCCCAGCGCACGAGTAAAGCCTATGGCTGGCAAAACCTTGGCTTCCGTTTGTATTATGGATCTGTTCATTTGGCGCAGGCGATTGAGGTAGGCCCATTCGGTGAGCCCTGGTACCATATCTACGATGATTTGACCGGTCCGCCCTATTACTATGTCAATCCGCTGCATGTGCGGCCGATTCCGCTCGAGGAACTGGCTCCCATTACCCCGGAAATCCCTCTGGAAAAGAAGCGGATCGACGTCAATTTGGCCACACAGACCCTGACAGCCTATGAGTACGATAAACAAGTACTTAAAACGACCATCTCTTCCGGAATTCCGAACGGCGATACTAAAACGCCGCAGGGTGATTACCGCATCCTGGAAAAGGATCCTGCCAAACACATGGGCAACGGCAATCTCTTTGCTGACGCAGAAGATTACGAACTCCCCGGCGTTCCCTGGACGTGTTTCTTCACCACGGAGGGTCATGCGTTCCATGGTACGTACTGGCATGAAAACTTCGGCGCGCCCATGAGCCACGGCTGCATCAACATGCGTACTGAGGATGCCAAATGGTTGTTCCGTTGGGCGCTCCCACCGCATGAGATCGGTAAGGCCACAAATCGTGGCTACGGCACACTCGTGCAGCTTCATTACTAAACATGCCTGAATTAACCTGGCCGGGAAAAAAACTCGCGCAGTCTGCGCCTGCTTCATTGGTAATGGACTCCATCATCTATCCAAATGGATGTGGTTATCCTAACGCGGTTCCCACGAGCCATTTGTTTTTAGGCGACAATCTGTCTGTGATGGCGAGCCTGTTGCCTGAGTATGAGGGGCGGATCAATCTGATCTACGCCGACCCGCCGTTCTTTACAAACCGCAAATACTCCGCGCGCATTGGACGTGGGGAAGACTCGCGTAAGCCCGAGGAATGGCAATTGGCGGAAGGTTATCACGATCACTGGGGTCATCTTGATTCCTATCTTGATTTTCTCTATCAACGTCTTGCGTTGATGTATCGCCTGCTTGCGCCAAACGGTACACTTTACCTGCACCTCGATTGGCACGCGGATGCGTATGCTCGTCTCCTGCTGGATGAGATTTTTGGCGCGGACCATTTGCTCAACGAAATTATTTGGGCGTACCATGGTCCATCGCCGATCCGCCGCGCGTTCAATCGCAAGCACGATACGATTTTGGCTTATGTCAAAGGCGAAGGTTACACGTTCAATGTCGATGCTGTGCGGGAGCCATACAACCAGAATACGGTCAAGACGTTCAATTCATCTCGAAAAGCAGGCTTTGGAAAAGTACCTGATCTCGAGCGTGGCAAAGTGCCCGAGGATTGGTGGTATTTTCCTGTTATTGCCCGTCTGCACAATGAACGCACAGGATACCCAACGCAAAAACCAATTGCCTTGCTCGAGCGCATTATCTTGGCTTCATCCAATTCTGGTGATATCGTTGCGGATTTTTTCTGTGGATCAGGGACAACCCCTTTCGTGGCTATTCGGCATGGACGCGCCTTTGTTGCCTGTGATGAGACGTTCCGCGCGCTTCATACCACCCGCAGCCGGTTAACCGTTTCCCAGGCGCCTTTCTCGCTGGAGCGGGTTCCCGATTTCTCTATCCCCATTTCATCTGCTCCCAAATCGACAACAATTCTTTGCTCACAAGATTCGATTTCTCTTAAAACGAAGCTTGATCTCGATTACTGGGAAGTGGATCCAGACTGGGATGGGATAACGTTCAGGAGCGCCGCGCAGGCCAGGCGTCCTGCACGCAGCGGCGAGATTTCCTCTGAATTAAAAATAAAAGCTGGAAGCAAGATCTGCATCCGACTGGTCACGGCCAAAGGAAAGCTGTATCAGTTAAACATCTAAGCGATAGCCGACGCCGCGAATAGTTTTTAGGAATTTAGGGTTATCTGGGTCAAGCTCGATGGCGCGCCGCAGCCAGGAAATGTGAACATCCAGCGTGCGCGTGTCGCCTGTGTAATTTGTCTCCCAAACTTTTTTGAACAGAGCTTCGCGTTCTACCACTTCACCGTGCTTATCCATCAGGATCTGCAGCAATGTGATCAACCTTGGTGTGAGTTTGGTATTCTTGCCCAGAGCACGCACGCGGCGATTTTCGACATCCAGCCGAATGGGACCTACACTGAGGACATTGTTGCCATCGCCCGGCATGAGTGCTTTGGCGCGATTCACAAGTTTTTGTACGGTAAAGGGCAATATTAAAATCGAGTCAGCAAGATCCTTGTCGATGGGCTTTTCATTCTCTACAATCAAGATGATCGGGATCTTCGAATCTTTTTTGCGCAGGGAAAGACAAATGCGAATGCCTGTGCTTCGCAAAGATGGAGCGTTGACAATCACAAGGCTTGGATTGGTCTGCTTTAATTTTGAAACAGCCTCACTGCCATTTTGTGTGGAAACAACATCAAATCCCTTCTTCTGCAAATCAGATGCAAAAGAAGGGATTTCTGCATGTCGTCCTTCTATAAGCAATAGCGTGGCTTTTTTCATTGTTGTATGAGTAAGTCCAAATCAGGTTGCAATGAGTTGGTCTTGCTGCTGCAAAATCATTATACCTTAAATCTTAACAAAAGTTTGTTTGTAAGGTGATTGAAATTTTTAAGGTAGCGCCGATTAAACTACAAACTCAAAATATTTTCAAGATGAAATTCATGCAACTCATACCAATGACCTATTACACAAAATTAACACTTTCGGCTTGACTTCGTATTACAGGTATGGTACTATCGGCGGGCTCAACTAAGCGATGCGGGGTGGAGCAGTGGCAGCTCGTCGGGCTCATAACCCGAAGGTCGCAGGTTCAAGTCCTGCCCCCGCTATAAAAAAGTATACGCAAATAGGACTAGAGCCTACGACCCAAGAGTTGTAGGCTCTAGTCCTATTACCACTCTAGAGGACAAGCCGCTAATAGTTGAAATAAATGCAGAGAAAACAACTTTGTGGATTCGCACAAAGTTGTTTTCTCTGCAGGCCCGACGGATTTGGGATCGCGACGTGTAACCGCTAAAGCGCCCAATGAGTTGGATAACAATTCTTTTAGTTACAACGATTGAATAAATCGTTCTTCGAACACACAAGCGACCAATGAAAGTCGCCTGTGCCTCATTCATAAGAAAATGAGATGGAATTTATCGCGCTGCTAATCGTCGGCCGCGGCCATAGCCCATCGATGACTTCCGTTTTGGATGGCGCAGGCTTGAAGACTAGAAAGATGGCATTCACAAGGATGCCAGGCCCGGGATTGTGATCGGGATAAAATCACTCTCGTAACCAACATTGCCGCCAATTCCAACGATCATAATGACTACACCCACGACAAGGTTGCAAAGATGGAACATACTGACTTCATTTTCCTGTATGAGGGCAATGCCTTGCATGCCGATTACACCTAATAAATAGATCGCCACTGACCGCCAGAGGAACCGTCCGCGACCAGAGCAGGTCCTGAGTAATCGCGTATGATTGTCATCGCCGCGATGCTGAAACTAGGCAATGAAAAAGGAAGGCGAACCCCGGCTCAGATCAGGCGAGCCTGGTCATGTGGCTGGCATCGAGGAGATTTGCGGACGATCCGTATATAAGTGATAACTCTGTAATTTGGACAAAGACATACAGTTTTGTCTAAACGAGAGGTTTTTCGATGCAGAATTACTCAATACTCAAGATCAATAGGTGTGTTTGCTTAAGATATGATGAGATTCGTCACGCGCTTTCCGGGAATCTCTGTCGCTGCACGGGATATCAGCATATTGTGGACGCGGTAAAGCTCGCCGCAGAAAGAATGCGATAGCATCCGTTGGTCGAGTAGCCTGAGATGACAGGCGAAGGCGTATCGAGACCAATAGTTTGATTCAAATGCTAAATAACTTGTAAACGTGGTGGTCTCGATACGCTCCGAAGTGCATGGGGCTACTCGACCACCGAGGTATACCAATTATGGCAACTCGATATTTTGGCGAACGGATCAAGCGCAATGAAGACCCGCGCCTGCTGATGGGACAGGGCCTCTACGTGGACGATGTCGATTTACCGAACATGCTCCACGCGGCCTTTGTGCGCAGTCCGTATGCCCATACCAGGATCAAGGCCATTGATGTTTCACAGGCGCGGGGAAAGCGGGCGCGATCCCTGTCGGTCCGCTGTTCGCACAGGCATTGGAGGATGCGTTATATGATGTCGATTTTGAGATATTGGAAATCCCGCTGAATTCGAATCGATTATGGGACTTGGTGAATAAGAGAGTGAAGAGTAGAGACTGAGAGTTGGAAATGCAAAACATTCAACAAACCATAGACAATAAAGACCGAAGTTTACCTTTTAAATTGATACCAAAAACAATACTTGCATTGTTCGGAGCGGCAATAGCGCCATCTATTGTTGTATTGCCAATTGGTTTGGTAGGCATCATTCCAGTATTACTTAGCGGTGGGCAAATTCAACGGAATGAAGACTGGGCACGTTTTATGGCAATCATTGTTATCATATTTATGGTCTCTACACTGCATGTCATTGTGTTAGGAATTCCCGCGTTTATAGCAGGTTGGTACTTCCAGAAGATTCGCTGGTGGACTTCAATTGTCGTCGCATTTATTGTTGGGGCTTTGCCCACAGCAATTTCCCTTTGGCCTCTTAAGGATCCCGAACTGCAAACAACATCGAGTCGCTGGAATGGAGAGGAGATGGTTCAAACAATCATCAAAGGGACGCCAACTCTCACGGGTTGGACAGATTGGATTTCAGCTTTCGTGGTTATGGGTCTATTAGGAGTCAGTGAAGGTTTGGTCTTCTGGTTAATTTGGAGACCGCGCGACACCGCATGATTTGCCAAGAAAACCGAGACAGGTGCAGGTATGACAGAACTCTATCCCACTGTGACGACTACATTTCCCTTTTTCTGATCTGTTTCAACATACCTGTGTGCCTCGGCAATTTGCTCCAGGGGGTAGCGCCGATCAATGACCGGTTTTATCGCCCCTGCCTCGATCAGTTCTTTGAGGGCGAGCAGATTTTCGGTCGTATAACCTGCATCCCAGGAGAGTAACTTCTTGTTGCTTCTGCCTGAAGCCCATCCCATTTGAAGCCTGTGGAACATCCCGGGGTTCACGTTCAGGTAGGTTCCATTCTCATTTAGCGATCCTAAGCTTCCTGCAAATGGACTCTTGCCAATCGTATCCATAATGACGTCATACTTCTGACCGCTTTTGGTGAAATCTTCCCGCGTGTAATCAACGACGTAGTCTGCGCCGATCGAGCGCAGCATGTCCAATTTGCCGCCGCTGTCCACACCTGTCACTTCCGCGCCGTAATGTTTGGCAAGCTGGACGGAATACGTGCCAATACTCCCGCCAGCGCCAACGATCAAAACCTTTTGTCCGGGCTGAATATTTACTCTTCCGAGAGAGTGCAGTGCTTCGAGTCCGCCAAAGGGAACGGCGGCGGCTTCCTCATAAGTTATGTTAAGTGGTCTCTTTGCCATCAGACCAGCCAGCGCTGTAGGTTTTTCAGGCAAGCACATGTATTCGGCATACGTTCCCATGCCAAGACCGGTATATCCATAAACCTGGTCGCCTGTTTGATATTGGGTCACATCTTTGCCAGTGGCTACAACCTCCCCGGCAAATTCCGTCCCAGGTATCTTTATTTTGGTTGGTCTTATGAGTCCCAGATATAGCCGAATTGGGATGGCAAACAGGAAAGGGAATTTGAGTCTGCGGAACTCGGTGTCTGCTCTTGAGACGGCTGCCGCGTGGATTTTGATGAGCACTTCGTTGTCTCCGGGAGTGGGTCTTTCCACCTCTCGGAGTTGAAGCCCGTCTGGTGACCCGTATTTTGTCCACAAGATTGCTTTCATACTACTCATCCTAATGACGGTTTGTGATTCTGTTCCACCGTGATGACAACTTTTCCTTTGGAGCGTCCTTCGCTGACATAGCGAAGCGCTTCGGGTGTCTCATTTAACGGATAGCGTCGATCGATTACAGGGATAATTTTGCCGGCTTCACAAAGCTCTGTGATCGCTGCCAAATCTTTTCGATTTTGCGGAACGGCCAGGATGCGTATATTTTTGCTCGTGGTTCTTCTGATCCATGGTCCCAGGAGCAAAATCTGGAAAAGTGTCGCGACAGAACCTCCGACGAAGAAGTATGTTCCACCAGATTTGAGCACCCGCTGATATGCAAAGACCGAACGATGCGCGATCACATCCAAGATCAGGTCATACTGTTTTCCGTTTTTGGTGAAGTCTTCCCGAGTGTAGTCAATGACGTGATCCGTACCAAGCGAGCGCAGAAAGTCCAGCTTGCTCGCGTTATCCACTCCGGTCACTTCGGCCCCATGGAGTTTGGCAAGCTGCACGGCAAATATCCCTGCGCTGCCGCCGGAGCCATTGATCAAAACTTTTTGTCCCGGCTGGACCTGTCCCTTATCCCGAATCCCCCGCAGCGCGATCACTCCTCCCTGCGGGATGGCTGCCGCTTCCTCGAATGTCAGGCCGGCTGGTTTCCGTATCAGGTTTTTTTCAGGAACACAGGCATACTCGGCGAACCCACCGTGATAGCCCGGGATCTCGCCAAAGACTTCATCTCCGGGTTGAAATTCGCTGGTATTCTTGCCTGCTATTTCAACCTGCCCGGCGATGTCCGAGCCAAGAATTGGGTTGCCTGGTCTCCAAAGTCCTCCAAAGCGGGCATATAACGGTTTCCCAATCAGCCCTTCCCGGTCGGATCCATTGATGGAGACCGCATGAATCTTGACCAGGACTTCATTATCCGCAGGGGCAGGTTTGGCGACTTCCTTAAGCTGAAGGACATCCGGTGATCCGTATTCTGTGTACACGATCGCTTTCATAGGCTTCCTCGACTATTCTGATTTGGGACGAGTGCAATGAAAGCTCATCGCTCGGATACTGCCTCGGCAAGAACAGGTTTGATGTCAACGATGGGTGTCCCGTCTATGGCTTCCAATGGTCTCACCCGCAATTTCTGTCCTGCGACTTCCAGAACTGAAACGCGATGCAACCCAATCGGATTGGGACGGTCCGGTGAGCGCGTTGCAAACACGCCGGTCAGCGGTCGATTGAGGTCGCCGCGTGGATGCACTTGCAGCACGTCGCGCTGGGCGAGATGAAGCCATGTCAGCAGGATGAGTTCGTCGCCAACCTGAATGCCCATCAGCCCTGGTGCTGCCTGGGGCATGAACTCGAGCCAGGCTTCAGGCGCGCTTTCGTCTCCCTGCATGGGTGCGTCTTCCAGCTTCGTCAGGCTGGAGCGGATCACTCCAATCGGTTCGATCGTATATGATTTCATGTTTACGCAGCCTGGTAATTTTTCTAATCGGTCAGTTTTCGAATTTCAGCGCTTCTAAGCTTCACAATTTTGGCGATCAACTTCAGGGGTAATGGTTTGTCGATTGGAAATTTCAGGGTGCCTTTTCCTCCTGCATATTGCGATATTTCTTTGCTGAACGCGGCGCTTCCTGTGGGTATCGGGTAAATCGAGATGTGATTCTTCCATCCGGCAAAGTAAATCAAATATTTACCATCCAACGTGAAGGTTGGTATGCCATAACTAATCTTTTCGCCTGCCTGGGGAGCGGCGGTTTTCGTCGTTGCTCGCAGTTCTTTCAGTATTTTCTGTACATCTTCAGGGAAGGCTGTAATATACTCATCCATGGAGTTGAAGCCAGCTTTTTTAGTTTTCATAGTCTCTCCCAACTCTTTATAATAGACCAATACCGAATTATATGCCCTTGTTTGTCTGATTTACAAGAGATTGAATATCCGTTATCCTACACCTGAGAAAAAGCATGTCATTTTTAAACGTTTTTGCTAGAAGTCATCTCAAAAACAGGAACGTAAGAAAATAATCATACGACCGAGAAGGACAAAGGTAAAATAGTTTTCCAGAATACGATCACGGCGCACCTGAATTCTTCGAAAGTTTTGCAACCAGGCAAACAGGCGTTCCACTTTCCAATGTCTTTTGTATCTCCGCAAGGTTCGGCCATCTTGCGTGGCAGGTTTCTTGCGGTTGGATTTGTGAGGCGCAATCAACAGGATGCCCTGCTTGTGCAAACGCTGATCCAGCGGATCGCTGTCATAGGCACGATCACCAATCAATTTCTGCAGTTTTTCCTTGGTAAACCTCTTGCGTAAGGTCTCTTCCACCAGCGTCACTTCATGTGGCGAAGCACTTCCAACGGATATGGCGAGAGGAAAACCAGCGCCATCTGCCACTGCCATGAGCTTTGTACCTTTGCCCCGCTTGGTTTTTCCCACCCCAGCGCCCCCTTTTTGGCAATCACAAAGCTGCCGTCGATGAAACACTCCGTCAGATCCAAACCGCCTCGCTCTTTGACATCCTTCACCAGCGCTCGCAGCACCTTCTCGAACACGCCTTTCTCAATCCATTCCTGGAACCGGCGATGGCAAGTCTGGTACGCTGGATACCGGTCGGGCATGTCATGCCAGGGCGCTCCGGTGCGCAAGATCCACAAGATCCCATTTAGGATGGCACGATCATCTACCCTCGGACGTCCTTTCCCATCTGTCCGGCGGGGGCTTTGGGAAGTAAAGGCTTTACGATTGCCCATTGTTCATCTTTGAGATCCATTGGTCCACTCCCGATTCGGGTTTGGACCTCAGTCTACCATTTTCGAGATAGGTTCTACAAACTCTTCTGGTGTGAGACTGGTCAGGGAAAGAAGTTTCCGCGGATTTGCTTTGAGTTCTTCATATGTCAACATTTGCCTATCATATCGCTATTTCGAATAAAGTCTATTCACCTACATTTAGAGAATTGAGCGAAATCAGGTCTGTGTGCGCTTCAGTCTCTTTGGGAGGAATGGCGAGAGTAGATATGGCATCAACGGAAGTGGATTGGGAACTAGGTTCATGACCGGTTTCTATGGTTGGAGTTATCGATATGACGGGTGCTGCGCTTTGTCCTACATTATTACACCCGTTAATCAGTAAGATATATACAAATAGAATTGGAAATAGTTTTTTCTTACTATGGTGATTAGTGCATTCAATCATTTTGATTCTCTTGGGTAATGACTTTTACCTGCCCAACGGCTTGCGTTACCCGCGGGTGGGCGGGACGAGGAAACGCCGTTTTGACGGAGCCAGCCTTCAGCCAGAAACCTGCCTGAAAACGCGCAGACTCCCACCCGTCGGGTGCACGCTGTGTTGGGCGGCGAGTAGATACGCCAAGGCCGTGGATTCTGTTCCCATCAGACTCCATACCCACTCTTAAACTTCCAGCGTGTCGCACTGCCGCTAAATTCTTCTACCTCTTCAATAAACCCAAAAACCACTTTCGGTTGTACAGCATAGACATTAGAGTCGTTGGGATACTCGGAGTTGTACTTCGCTTGATAAACCGGCGCAAGCTGTTTCAGAACGATTGAGTCACTAACGAGTTGAGCAACCCCTTCAACGATAACAGCCTCTGCCGCATTTTCTATGCACACAACACAACTTGAATTGTGAGCGAGATTGCGAGCCTTACGCGTGAGACGACCAGAACTGAAATAGAAAGTATTATTCCACCATATACCCCAAACGGCAGTAGCATGTGGGCGACCATCCGGGCGCGTTGTTGCCACCCAATAGTTGTGCGATTTCTCGAGCCGCTCCTGTGCCCAATGCCAAGGCAGTAGCCCACGACCCTGATCGGCGTCGAGTAGCCCATATTCTGGCATATCTGGCCGACTTGCTTGGGGAGTAAACTGATTATTGTCGTCTAGTTGCACAGTCGCCTCACTCTCAGATCGATCTCCTGCTTAGGCATTCGCCGCCCAACGGTGTGCGTTACTGGCGCTGGGCCGGGCATGGATTCTGCTTGGGAGCAGGAAAAACTCGAAGCCAGAGAACTGCTTGAAAAACGCGCAGACTCCTCAGCGTCTAGTGCACGCTTTGTTGGGCGGCTATTTGGGAAGTTTCAATAATCTATAACCTACGAAAAACAACCAGATTGTAGCAAAGAGAGCATTCAAAATTACTGCGATACTGACACCGGCGACAGCCACAATGCCTAGACTACCTGTCAAAATACCCAGATAAGCAGTTACCTTATTGAATACACCTTTCAACATCACAAAGCCAATAACCAAGAACCCAAATGAGAGTGTGCCGATTGCCCAAACTGCCGCCAGTGGAGACTCAAGCACAGTAGAAACAAGGGTAGCAGCCGCGATAAAGGACGCTTTCTGGGCTTCGTTTATGGCAGTGGCATAGCCTTCGCTAAGCAGAATTAATGCGCCGTAAGCTGTCCAATTAACTGCATTTTCCAGAATGACAAAAAGCCCAATGAATGCACCGCCTATGAGCATGGCGATTCGATTCAGGCTTTTTAGCGCGAAGTAAAGCGAAAGCGCGACTATTACATAAAGGAAATTTGTAAGCACAGATAGTCCGACAATCGCCCACCAAGCGGCAGTCTTGCCAATAAGATATTCAAGCCTTGCTTCGCCGCCAACTGGTGGCACACCAACGGAAGCGTACAGCGCAATAATAACAATATAGATTACACCGATCGCCAGTGATGCCATACCGCCTAAACGATATATCCATTTCTCATTTGGGTTAAGTGTTTCAACTATCATGTTTTGAGTACTCATGAGTTATTTTCCCTATGTTGAGTCTTGCCGCCCAACGGTGTGCGTTACCGGCAAGTGGGCGGGCGTGGATTCGGTTTGGAAGCGGGAAAAACTTGAAGCCAGAAAAAGGCTAAAAAACGCGCAGAATCCCACTTGTCGGGTGCACGCTGTGTTGGGCGGCGTAAGAGATAAGCGCTCCCAAGAATAGGGAACTCCGCAAGGCCCGGAGCAAACACCATCGGAGTTGGCACGGCTATCGGAGGAACTGTTGTGGGTACGCTCATCCCAGGCACGGGTGTGGGACTAATTGAGGATACGGAATGTCGACAAGATGTGCGCTTGCAATTCGGTGAGGGAGTCCTGGTTGAAGAGGACAATTGTGTAAAGCACGTCGCCAGCCTGCATTTGCAGAGCGTATATAGGTGGTGAGAAGCCGATGGCATCACCATAGCCATTGGGAAGGTGGTAGGTCTGCCAAACGTAGGCCCCATAGGTGGTCTCAGCGATGGGAGATGTGTCAAGGAAATATGCAACGTCACCCGGAAGAAAGTCTCTAGTTGCTCGGATGTAGAAGGGATTCTCAGGGTCGGTGTAAACGAGGAGCTGAAACGGTCCCTCGGACTGAACACTGACCTCGACATTGCTGGGGTAATCCACTGCGAAGTTATAGTACTCATTGGTGTAGGTCGTGAAAGGTGCTGCAAAGGTGGTATGGGAGGGGGGTATCTTGCTTTCGGGCGTTTCCGATGGCGTAGCGGGCTTGAGAGTTTGGGTAACAGTGGGTGGGACGCTGAGTTCAATATCTGGCAGGTCAGTCACAGGCGGAGCGGTGGGTGCACAACCCATCAGAGCCCAAGTGCCTATGACTAGGGCAAACAACCAATGTGGACTGAGGGAGTTTCTGTTGCTCATATCCTGAGTGCCTCCGAAAGTGAGTTGCTATGAAGCCGCCCAACGGCTTGCGTTACCCGCGGGTGGGCGGGACGAGACAACGCCACTTTGCCGGAACCAACTTCAAGCCACGTAAACTGCCTGAAAACGCGGCGACTTCCACCCATCGGGTGCACGCTGTGTTAGGCGGCTGCTGGGAGCGAACACCTGTTATTCGTAAAGCCACAACAGCCCTTCTTCCTGCTTTGATTTTAGGTAATCCCTAACGGCTTCATAATCAATACTTGGCTCAAGGTTGAACATATATAGTCTTGCAATCGCCTTTTCATAATAAACTTGTTTTTCTCTTAATTCCGATAAGATATGACCAACGGCTTCATCCGAAACTTCTTCTTGGAATGCAACCCGAAGTGTGCGATTGCTGCTATGCTGGACAATCTCGACTACGACTGGTAATTCGTTAGGTCTTTCTTGACACCTTACGACATCGTGCAAATTAAATCCTTCGGTGTACGGAATGTTTTCGAGCCGATATAGACTTTTGCCAAGGTACTTTGACCAGACGACTTCTACTGGATCATCATTTTCTTGTTCATTTGCCTGATCTTCCAATCGGATTTTGACATATCCGCTTAGATAATGCCGAAAACGAATCCAACGAAGTTGCAGACTTCTAAACCATCCGGACAAGAATGACATTGAAACACAATTCCCTTCTTATTCGCAGGTCATTGATTCTGCCGCCCAACGGTGGGCGTTACCCGCGGGTGGGTGGGAGGAGACAACGCCATTTTGACGGAATTAGCCTCAAGCCACGAAACTGCCTGAAAACGCGGCGACTCCCACCCGTCGGGTGCAGCTGTGTTAGGCGGCTTAGTTTAGCAGCTCTTTTTTCATTCAGCAACCACCGTCATTTGATTACCTATGAAAATACCTTCTGTTGACACTCAACCAATAAATGAGATATCCAGAGACACCCATCCTGATGATACTCCCACATATAAGCAGCGAAGGATCATTTGTTGGTGAAAACTGCAATAATCCCGCTAGTATTCCTACTAAGCCACCTGGAATGCTAATGATCTCTATAAGGATGGCTGCAATACGCGCCCAATTCTTTTGGTTTATCAAACCCTGCGCCAGCAAAAAATAAAAGGCTGCGAAACTAAATGTTAGGATGATGCCTCCCACCAATGGGGCGTTCATAGAATATCTTCGATCTGTTAGTAGTCCCAATATGAACAATACGCCCGCCAAGGTCAATAAGGCTGCACTGATCCCAAGGAAAACAGCATAGGCTGTCAAACAACCGGGACGAGTTGCTACAGCTTGACGAGGTGCAGAAACCTGGCTAGTAGTCGATTTCAAAGATAATTGTTTGCCACATTTTTCGCAGGCAGCATACCACGCTGGATTTGAGTGTCCACAAGAAGGGCAAGCTATGAATTGACCAGAGGGGGATGGGGTAGCTTTGTTCATGGGTTTCTTTCCGATTGTTTTTTGTTATTAAGCTGGATTGGATCAATGTTGTTTTGTGCAAGAATATATGCAGGTATTATTATCACAGAATTAACTCGACTGGGGAAGCCGCCTAACGGTGAGCGTTACCCGCGGGTGGGCGGGAGGAGATTACACCACTTTGCCGGAACCCACTTCCAGCCACGCGAACTGCCTGAAAACGCGGTGAGTCCCACCCGTCGGGTGCACGCTGTGTTGGGTGCTTTCTACCTTTCGCAATTTTCTCACAAACGGACTCGCCCCAAGAATGCCACCCCTGCCCTGGCTAAAAAAGCATTAAGCCTTATGATCAGGTCGCCACGGCTCGTCCACGTGCGTGAGCCAGACCAACTCGGGGTCGAGAGCGAGCACTCGCAGCTGGCCTTCGGTGTGCGGCTTGTCGAGCTCGCCAAACCAAACTGCCACATCGCCGCCGACGACGACGGGACGCCCACCAGTCTCGATAACGACCATCTGCATGCCGTCTGTGTGTCCCGGCGCCGGGACGAGCCGGAGCCCGGGAAGCAGTTCGAGCTCGCCGTCGACCGGCACGTACTGCACACCGGGCGCGTCGACCCACTCGCGAATTGTGTAGTCGTCCTTGCTGCGCGCGTCGTCGAGCTCCTGACGCTGGACGTAGATCGGCTTACCGGCGAAGAGGTGGTTGCCACCACAGTGGTCGAAGTGCAGGTGTGTGTTGACGACGATGTCAATGCCAGCGAGGTCAAAGTCCTGCTTGTTCAGTGGAAGGAGGCGGGGATCAAGATCGGCCGCCGCCGGGTGCAGCTCCGTCATGCCGGTGTCGACCAGCACACGCCCATCGGGATGGTCGATGACGTGCACATAGACCGGCATCCGCTCGCCCTCGGCGAGCAGGTCGGCAACGCGGACTGGCGTGATGGTGATTTCCTTTTTCATGGTAATTCTCCTTTATTGGAGAATAGAACATATTTTCTGTTTTGTCAAGACGAGAAAACCACTTTTTTCGAACTTGGCGAAGCGCCCAACGGTGAGCGTTACCCGCGGGTGGGCGGGATGAGATTATGCCGTTTTGACGGGACCAGCTTCCAGGCACGCAAACTGCCTGAAAACGCGGCCCGTACCCACCCGTCGGGTGCACGCTGTGTTGGGTGGCTCAATGTAAAAACACATGCTATTTGCCATTAAATACTCTGGCGCTCAAGTATTCTATCATTGCTTTATTTGCTGAAAAGAGTTCGTCCTAGCCAAATCGTCCAGATTGGATATAGGAGATATGTTCCCAACCATCCGAAAAACGCGACATAGAGATACCAAGGCATGGACGCCATGCTGTCAATTCTCGCGAATATCCCTGGGATACCAATTAGTCCGAGTGCCATGAATGCACCCACGACAAACCCAAACAAGATCAGGCCGTGAGGTAGCGCATCACTGCGTTGCATAGAATCGCAAAATGCTACGAGCCATAAGCCGATCAAAGCGTTCCCGAGGCCTGAATACCACCCAGCCAGAACAAAGTCTGTGAAGCCATAAATGATCAGTACCGATCCGACAATGCTGAAGATTGCGCCAATGATTGCAAGGGCAAGCGCTATTTGACTCATTAACGGTGACTTCGCATGATATTCGGCGTATAACATCCACGCTAGAACCGCGCTGGAGATCCCGATAATGCTGTTGAAAACATCATTGACCGTGCCAAAGAACATGTTTACCGTAGCCATCAGAGTGAGGAAGATCATGGCAAAGATAACTGAGATTCCCGTGACGATTGCCACCCAGCCGATTGTGGAAGTTGAGAAGTTGTTTGTTGTCATAGGTTTATTTCTTGTAACATGTACCGAAATAGGTGACTATCTCTTACGAAGCCGCCCAACGGTTAGCGTTACCCGCGGGCGGGTGGGACGAGATCACGCCGTTTTGACGGAACCAACCTCAAGCCACGCAAACTGCCCAAAAACGCGGCGACTCCCACCCGTCGGGTGCACGCTGTGTTGGGCGCGCCTTTCTTAATCAAGAAGCTCAACAGAAACGATCGTGTTGTCACTCGGAACATAATATATTTTGTATTGAACATCCGGCACAAATATTTGTCGAAAATTGTTCTCTAACTGGAAATATACACCATCTATTCCTAAAACCCATCCTAGATGCATTCCGCTCCATCCCCTTTCGAATACCGCTCTTCCCATGACGGACTTAACGATTCCCGATTTATATATTCTTGCACTCAGCCAATAGACAAAGATACCAGTTCCTGTGAATGTCCCTGTTATTAATAAGACAGGGGCGAGCCAAGTCAATTGGGCTGGCGGTTCTTCCAATGTCCAAGCGATTACCGCCGATAGGATTATACCGGCCAATATAAAAGCGGCAGCACCTACCTTAGCGTTTGTAGCAAAGCGTTGCTTCTGCTTATCACTCAATCTACCATTACGATTAAAAGGCAAATCACTATCATCAAAAAAGAAAGTCTGCATCGCTTTTCTTTTTAATTCCGTATGAGAAATGGAAGGTTTGAATAATTGTTTTTGTGACATATGCATCGTTTTACTTTGCCTTATGTAAGGAAGCGCCCAACGGTGTGCGTTACTTGCGCTGGGGCGGAGACGGCGGAACGCCGTCCAATGAGAAAAAGGCTGAGGCGGAGAAAACGCTTGAAAACGCGCAGACTCCCCAGCGTCGAGTGCACGCTTTGTTAGGTGCGGTGACCCAATAAGAACAATCCCTTTGACCATTGTACTGCGAAGCTCTCGCGGACGAGCCAGAAAAAGGATTGAACCCTTCCCAAAGTTCGGGCCGCGTACTCTTTGTGACAGACTTTTGACCACGGCTTTGGATCATTGATTCTATTTCTTCACCCGCACCTAACGGTGAGCGTTACCTGCGGGTGGGTGGGACGAGAAGCGGCTTCGAAGCGGGAAAGACTCAAAGCTAGGAAAACGCTCAAAAAACGCGGCGCGTACCCACCTGTCCACTGCACGCTTTGTTGGCTGGCATTCGTAGGCGAAAAATTTATGGCAACGCTAATTCATGCGTTATCCAGTTATCAATTACGTCGGCAACTTGTTTCCATGCCGATTCCATCATTAGATTATGTGCCTGATTTTCAATGATGAGATTCTTTGAATTGTACTTCCTGGCTGATCGATCCTCTTCTTTCAGTGTAAAAACAGCATCTTTTTCGCCGCTGATAAACAACATTGGAGATTCGTTCGGATTGACTTTCGCGAAGGGAAACAACAGCCCAACCGCAACCATAGCCGACTCTCCTACTAATTGTTTTTGAAATGAGACTATGTCAATTTGTGTCTCCTTATTCAGAAACAATGCTTGCGCTAACTCAGGAGTTTTTACCCATTCATAAAAGTTCAGTTTCAGAATTCCAGACAGAATAGGAATCGGATGGCGTTGTAACAAGCGGAGGCACATGGAGAGAATTCCATTGGATGGTAAAGTGGAGAGTAAAACCGCCCCCGGTATCGAATGACTTTCAAGATACTTTTGTAAAATTGCTCCGCCGAGGCTATGAGCAATGACAACGGGCTGAGGAGAAATGCTCTCTATTTGGTCTGACAAGGTGTTGACATAATCCTTGAAAGAATAAAGGTTGAGATGCTTTTTGTGCATTGAACTATTCCCGTGACCTGGGAGGCTGATCGCGTGTGTTTCATAGCCTAGCGAAGCAAAATAATCCATCCAGACTTGCCAGCACCATGCTCCATGCCATGCGCCATGTTGCAAAAGTAAAGGAGTTTGGTGTACCCGTTTTATAGGTTGTCGTATAACATGTTCGATGCTTTCCACTTTTGTCTCCTTTTTGATTTTCCTTCTCATTTTCGTTATGCAACGGTTAGCGTCAGCGGCTATCATTCGGGCAGATAAGCGACCCATCCCGCCTCACGTTGGGCACTGGGATTCGTTCTTCGAGGAGTCCGCTGCACGCTTTGTTGAACGAACCTCCCCTCTAGGGGGATTGC
>DASTJG010000582.1:0-8514 GCA_035716785.1 Anaerolineales bacterium | reverse complement strand
TGCAAAACGGAGGCAGGCTGGGTTGCCTGCAATAACCGTTGGAGAGGCGCCCACAGGTGATGCCAATCGACTGTATTGAATTCTGTCAGCAGACGCACAGGCGCGCCCTCCCCTTGTGTCACAAGCTCCAAACATCCGTACAGTAGAATCAATTTAACTTTCATGTACAACAGGTTCCCCCCGTTCACAGATGTGACTTGCGGTTCCTGGTCCTGCCAAATCGAGGCAAGCAGGTGGGTCACACCGGTTGTCGTAAAAAGCAAGGCTTGCTTCGGCACATACTCCCAGCCGCGCTGGATCTGCTGGGGGAACATCACAATCGTCTGGATCGTTTCGCGCGAGGCGAGCGCGGTCACAGCGGGTGATTGCAATTCGATCGGCAACTCCGAGATGTTTTTCAACAGGGAAGCATGTCGGTCAAAACCCCGCCTGGGAACTTCCCTTTTTAATTCAGCCAGTCGTTTTTCGATGTCTGCTGATGTAGTCATGAGAAAAGACGTACTCTTTAATTCAGAACAGATTCAGGTATAGAACAACCTCAACATTTCCCAATTAAGACGCAGATCGTAAATAGCAATCCCAATCAACAGCAACCCGCCAATGGTATTGACAGCCCGGCTATGTCTTGCGAACAGAGTTGTAAGCTGATATTGAAATGCAGTAGAAAGAAAGGAGAGAATCAATAAGGGAACCCCAAACCCCAGTCCAAACCACAGGAAGACCCAGAGCTTGCTTAAAGCCTCTTCCGCGGTGAAGGACAGGGCAAAAATTCCAACTACAAGCGGACCTGAACATGGCAGCGCAATGGGGCCATAGAGCAAACCATATACATAAGCATTAAGAAATGGATGGCGCAAAAGCGGCACCTGAATTTGCGGCAGAGTTTTGAAGGGGTTACGATTGAACAGCAGCAGAATACCGAGCAACAGGATCAACAGATCTGCCAGTGGGATGATATATCCCAGCATCCGCCCCGTGGGGATAGCGAGAAGGGCAATTACCCCTCCCAATGCCAGCATCATACTCAGCACTCCTCCGAGTACGAACAGACCAAGAAAGTATCGCTGCCTGCCTCTTCCCGTTTGGCCGCTCAAATAAGCAAGGAAGCCAGGATAGAGCGGCAGGATACAGGGACTCGTTGTTGCCAGTACGCCCAGCAGGAAGGAGGTGACCGCGGTTTCCATAGCAGGTCAGGGAGTCAGGTAAGGTTCAAGATACTTCTTGAGCGTTTCCGCATCCTTGGTTCCATATTCCAAATGATGAACATTTCCATCACGGTCGATGATCATCATGGGTGAAAGCGGCGGGTTCAGGTATTGCGCGCTGTATAAGTTTCCGAGGGCTCGCTGAACTTCAAGGGGAGCGATGGCAAAACGCCATTCGAGTCCAAATTCCTGCACGTATTCACGCAGTGCGTCTTCATCTTCGTTCAGGTCAACATCCAGACTCACAGAAATGAGATCATCGGGATTGTCAAGCAGCTTATGCAGCTTTATGACTTCGTTCGCCTGAAAGAGACAGTTGGGGCACCACATTGCCATGATTTCCAACAACACAACCTTCCCGGAGAAGTCATTGATGGTAAAGCTTTCGCCGGTCCGGGCATCCGTCAGCGATGTACTGAACCAATCCGGCCTGCTGGTTTCCGTAGGCATCGCGGTATCGACAGTGGATCTATTACAAGCACCCAGAAACAAACCGATCAGGATAAAGATAAGAGTGACACGAGAGTGAGAAGTTTTAATATACATTTCTAAATGATTAGACCTTGCAAAGGTCTACACCCATTCAGGGTAACCTTCGCAAGGTCTCTAAGGGCTTATAGGAGTAAATTAGTGGAGCACACCGTTTGCCAGGTGATAGTACAGATCGTTCCAGCGCAGTTCCTTCTTGAACTCTTCGATGCGGGTGTTCTCGTCGATCAGCAGGAATTCCATTCCAGCCATCTCGGCGAAATCACTCAAATGATCGGCAGTGACTGCGTAGCTGAAGCTCGTGTGATGTGCGCCGCCGGCATGGATCCAGGCCGCCGCGGCAACCTTGAGACTGGGACGCGGCAACCATAAGGCGCGCGCCACCGGAAGCTTGGGCAGAGGCGCCTCGGTCGGGACCACATCCACGATGTTCGCTACCATGCGGAAGCGCTGGCCCATGTCCATGATGGAGGCGCCGATCGCAGGGCCGGTATTCGAATCGAAGATCAGACGCACGGGGTCTGCTTTGCCGCCGATCGAAAGCGGGAGCACGTCCAGTTTGGGTTTGCTCGCCGCGATCGACTCGCAGATCTCGAGCATGTGCGCGCCCAGCACCTTGTCGCCGGAACCGCCATTGAAGTGATAGGTGTAATCTTCCATGAACGAGACGCCACCTTTCATGCCAGCGCTCATCACTTTCATGGCGCGCACCAGTGCGGAGGTCTTCCAGTCCCCTTCCGCGCCGAAGCCATAGCCGTCGCGCATCAGACGCTGGACTGCCAGACCGGGCAATTGCTTGAGTCCATGCAGATCTTCGAAGGTGGTCGTAAAGGCCTTAAAGTTGCCCGCGCTCAGGAAGTTCCGCATGCCGAGCTCGATGCGCGCGCCTTCACAGACGGAGGCATATTTCGCGCCACCGGACATCAATGCAGAAGGAACTTCATATTCATCGAGATAAGTCTGCACCAGCTGGTTGATCTCGGCGTCCGAGACTTCATTCACCGCCTTGACGAGGTCCCCCACCCCATAGCCATAGACATCGTATCCAAAGCGGCGCTGCGCCTCGACCTTGTCACCCTCGGTCACAGCCACATCGCGCATGTTATCGCCGAAGCGAGCAACCTTTGCACCCTGCCAGTCTGCCCAGGCACAGGCGGCCCGCGTCCAGACGCCGATCTCGGACTGAACCTGCTCATCCTGCCAGTGACCCACAACCACTTTGCGGCTGAGTCGCATGCGGCTGCCGATAAAACCGTACTCCCGGTCGCCGTGCGCCGACTGGTGCAGGTTCATGAAATCCATATCGATCTCAGACCAGGGGATCTCGCGCCCGAACTGCGTATGCAAATGCAGGAAGGGTTTCTTGAGCTGACTCAATCCCGCGATCCACATCTTCGCTGGAGAGAATGTGTGCATCCAGGTGATCAGACCCACACAGTTCTTGGCCGAGTTCGCATCCAGACACAGGTCACGGATCGCCTCAGGTGTGGTCAATACCGGTTTGAAGACCACCTGCACTGGAAGATATGCTGAAGCGTCCAGTGCAGCCGCAATTTCACGCGAATCCTTTGCCACCTGTTCAAGTGTCTCGGGGCCATACAAGTGTTGACTACCCGTCACAAACCAGACTTCGTATTGTTCAAGTTCAATCATAAGCTCAGCTCCTTTTATAATTCCTTTATTGTCCGTAATAGGCATTTGCGCCGTGTTTTCTCAGATAATGCTTGTCCAGCAATTCCTGCTGCATGGAGGGGATCGCCGGCTCAAGCATCAGGGTATGGAAGTTCATAAAAGCGACCTCCTCCAGTACCACGGCATTGTGGACGGCATCCATGGGATTGGCGCCCCACGCAAATGGACCGTGGCTATGAACAAGAACGGCGGGAATGGCGTCAGGGTCTTTTCCCTGGAAGGTCTCCTTGATCACCAATCCGGTTTCCTTTTCGTACTCGCCTTCGATCTCGACCTTTGTCATTTTTCGAGTGCAGGGAATCTCACCGTAGAAATAATCGCCATGGGTTGTACCGAGCGCCAGGATGCCGCGCCCTGCCTGCGCAAATGTCGTTGCCCAACGGCTGTGGGTGTGTACAATGCCGCCGATGTTGGGAAACGCTTTATAAAGCTCGATATGCGTCGCGGTATCGGAGGAAGGTTTTAATTTCCCTTCTACGACCTTGCTCGTTTCCAATTCCAGGACCACCATATCCTCGGCTTTCATTTCCTCATAGGAAACTCCCGAGGGTTTTATGACCACAAGCCCCTGTTCCTTTTCGATGCCCGACACATTTCCCCACGTGAAGACAACCAGCCCATGCCTGGGAAGCAACAAATTTGCCCGAAATACCTGTTCTTTCAATTCTTCTAACATTCGTGTGGTCTCCAAAATTTCACCACGGAGACACTGAGTCACGGAGATTTCTTAAAGGCTCTCTCAGTGTCTCTGTGTCTCGGTGGTTAGTTTTTTCAAACCTTCCTCTTCTCCTGATCATAATTCTTCTACCTCAACCCATCCACCGCGGCTCTTTCGATAGCAAGTCCCTTTTTGTAGCGTTCCATAAATGTTGCAAAGCCAGCAACATCCCGTTGCTCAGGAGCGATCGTGGAGCCTTTCTCTCCTGCAAAGACCTTGTCCGAGAGATAGGCTTCCAGGGGTTCATTGGCTGCTTTGTTGAGCATATAGGAGGCAAGCAATGCAATCCCCCAGGCGCCACCCTCGCCCGCGGTTTCCATCACAGAGATGGGGACATTCATCGCCGCGGCCATGATCCGTTGACCCACTTCCTTTGTTTTGAAAAAGCCACCGTGACCAAGAATCTGGTCGATCTTCACCTTTTCTTGTTCAAAGAGGATGTCCAGTCCGATCTTCAATGCGCCGACCGCCGAGAACAGATGCACACGCATGAAGTTCGGAAGTGTGAAATGACTTTCGGGGGTACGGACGAAGAGCGGGCGCCCCTCCTCAAGGTGCGTGAGGTGCTCACCCGAAACATAATTGTAGGCAAGCAGTCCACCGCCATCTGCATCGCCCATGAGTCCCTGTTGGTAAAGCGTTTCAAACAGCTTGGATTGACTGACCTCCACACCAAGCGTCCTGGTGAATTCATAGAATAGTTCAACCCAGGCGTTGAGGTCAGACGTACAGTTGTTGCTATGTACCATGGCGACAGGCTTGCCGGTGGGTGTGGTCACCATGTCGATTTCGGGGTAAAGCTTCGACAGCGCCTTTTCCAACACGATCATGGCAAAAACGGATGTCCCTGCGGACACGTTGCCAGTTCGTACCGCCACGCTGTTGGTCGCGACCATGCCTGTGCCTGCGTCACCCTCAGGCGGACAAAGTGGGATACCCGCTTTGAGCTGTCCTGTGGGATCGAGCAGTTTTGCGCCTTCATCGGTCAGAACACCCGCGGCATCTCCGGCGAGCAGAACCTTGGGCAGGATGTCCTGGAGTTTCCACGGGATGTTCTCGGCTTTGAGCAATCCATTGAACTGCTCGAGCATATGTTTATCGTAGTCATTGATCTTGCTATTGATCGGGAACATACCCGAGGCTTCGCCGATACCCAATACCTTTTGTCCCGTCAGTTTCCAATGGACATAGCCAGCCAGCGTGGTCTGATGGCTAATGTCCCTGACATGGGGTTCCTTGTTCAGGATCGCCTGGTAGAGATGGGCAATGCTCCAACGCTGAGGGATGTTGAACTGGAACAGATCGGTGAGTTTCTCCGCTGCCTGTCCGGTGATGGTATTTCGCCAGGTGCGGAACGGGACGAGCAAATTCCCGCCCTGATCGAATGCCAGGTAACCGTGCATCATGGCACTGAAGCCGATGGCGCCAACGGTCTTGAGCGGGGTGTTGTACTTCTCGAGAACTTCGCTGCTGAGTTTCCGATAGCTGTCCTGCAAGCCCATCCAAACGTCTTCAAGACTGTAGGTCCAGACGCCGTTTTCGTATCGGTTTTCCCACTCATGGCTTCCCGAGGCGATCGGCGTATGATCCTCACCGATCAGCACCGCCTTGATGCGAGTCGAGCCAAACTCTATGCCAAGAACAGTCTTCCCGCTCTCCACTGCTTTTTGGATATCGTTTTGATTCATGTCCATCTCCCTTACATTTCAATCATGACTTTTAAGCCTTCACGCCGCGCCGCGACCTGAAACGCCTCCACGCTCTGCGCAAGTGGGAAACTATGCGTCACAAGGGAACGCACATCCACCAATCCTTTGGTTACCAGATCGATCGCACGGGGGTAGGTGTTTTTCATGCGCCGCACCATCTTGATGGTGAGTCCCTTACGACGCGCGGTCCCGGCATTGAAGGAGGTTTGATCGTTACCGGGTATGCCAACCAAAATTACTTTTCCCCCGGGAAGAACGGCGTCGAACGCATCATCGACCGCCTCCTGCTCCCCGGCTGCTTCGAATACAACATCCATACCACGCCCCTGAGTCGCCGCCCGCATCTCCTCGACGCCCTGGCTTGCCTCCGTCAAAAGAGCGTGGTGCGCCCCGAGGCTTTTTGCCGCGTCCACCCGGTGAGACAGAAGATCGGTTGCAATGATATTTGTCGCGCCCATCAGCCGCGCCACTTGGATGATAAGCAAGCCGATCGGGCCACATCCAAACACGCCGACTGTCATCCCCGCTTTGAGCTTGCCCAGGTCCACAGAATGGATCGCTACGCCGAGAGGTTCGAGCATGGCTCCATCGGCATAGGTTAACGAATCAGGAATGGGGAACAGATTTTTGGCGTTCCAGGGCATAAACTCCCGTAACGCGCCATCGTGGCTGCCATGCCCGGCAAAGACCAATGAAGAGCAGAGGTTGGGATTCCCCTGCAGACAAAACTCACAGTGCCCGCAGGAAAGCGCCGGTTCCACCGCCACACGCTGGCCCTCTTCCGTCTCGCCTGCAAACTCGTGCCCCAGCACCAGTGGCTGACCGAGTTGTGCATCGCCAATTCCCGCTTCCGAGAACCAGTGCAGATCTGAGCCACAGACACCGACCGCCTTCACGCGAACCAGCTTCTCTCCTGCCCCTGCGTCAGGGACGGGTTCATCGTGGATCTGTAAATCTCCAACGGCATGCAAGCGAACAGATCTCATTTAACCATTCCGAAATGAATTATTTTGCGAGGTAAGGCTCAACGATCTTTTGCAGTGTTTCAACTTTTTTAAGTCCATATTCAAGGTGGTGGACATTGCCTTCGCGGTCAATGATGAGCATGGGGGAAAGCGGTGGATTCAAATATTGGGCTGTATATAAATTCCCAAGCGCGCGGGCAACTTCGAGCGGAGCAACTGCAAGATGCCAGTCAAGACCGTATTCAACAGCATATGACTTGAGAGAGGCAACGTCTTCATTAACATCCACATCCAGACTGACCGAGATCAAATCTTCCGGGTTTCCAAGCACTTCATGAAGTTTCTGCACCTGCCCTGCCTGGAGAAGGCAACTGGGACACCACATCGCCATGGTCTCAAGCAATACTACCTTCCCGGCATAGTCGTTCATCGTAAAGGTCTCACCTGTTTGAACATCGGTCAATTCCATATTGAACCAATCCGGGGTGACAGTTGGAGTGGCAGGAGTGACCACCGGCTCTTGCGTGCAGGCAGACAGAATTAAAACCCACAAGGAGATAAGAGCCAGAGAAAAACATGAAAATTTCTTCACTGTGGAGCTCCCATTAAAGAAGATACCGACTTAGGAATGCTTTTTTCTCATATAGAACAGACTTTGAATTCCAATGAAAACCAGTGTCAACACGCCAACGCCGATACGTGTCCACCACGAACTCAATGTACCGTTAAACTGGAGTATGGAGACGATGGTACCGTTGATCAGGACTCCAAACAGGGTGCCGATCACATTTCCAACGCCACCGGTTAACATCGTGCCACCTATCACCACGGATGCGATGGCATCCAATTCCATCCCTGGAGCATAGCCTCCATAACCCGAGAGCAGGGAAATGCTGAATACAATCCCTGCCAGGGCAGAACAAAAGCCACCGAAGGCATATACGGCAATTTTTGTGCGCGCAACCGGCAAACCCATTAGCATTGCAGATTGTTCATTATTACCGATGGCATAAACAGTTCGACCAAAGCGTGTGAAATTTGCCAGATAAATTGCCACCACCAGCAGCAAAGGACCGATAAGGGAAGGAATATACACGTACGCCTTTTCGAAGAAGGGAATGGGAAGTTTTGTCAATGCCAGGTAACGGTAGAAAGGATCCTTAATGGTTAAAGAGGAAAGGGTGATGATAAAAGCCATCCCACGTGCAAAAAAGAGACCCATCAAGGTCACTATAAATGGTTCCACCTTGAGGTAATGAATAAGACTGCCCATGGCAAGCCCGAATACAGTGCCCATTACCAACATTAATATCATCACAACTACAGGGTTGACGCCATTTAGAAGCAGTGCAGCTGATGCGGCAGAGGTTAGGGCAATCATGCCAGCCACAGAAAGGTCAATCCCCTTGGTAAGGATCACAAAAGTCATTCCAATAGATACAATCAACAAAGCGGCGTTGTTGACGAACAGGTTAAAAAATACCTGCGGTTTTTGCATGGCAGGATACAACCTGCCTCCGATAACGTAGACAAGAATAAATATCGTTATGGTGGTCAGCAGGGGGCCATTATTTACCAAAAAAGGTTTAATTCGTTGCGCCATGTTTGGACCCTTTCCGATCAAAAATTTTATTCAAAAAAAGACGGGCATAATCAGAGTAGAGCAAAATCACCACCAGAACAAGTATGGCTCTGCCAGCCAATAAGGCATTCGCCGGAACACCAAAGATATACAT
>DASTJG010000581.1:0-6269 GCA_035716785.1 Anaerolineales bacterium | reverse complement strand
TCTGTCGCGGCGCGCAGCTCAAGGTCATTTTCGAGCGTCTGTTGAATCGCCTTCAAACGAGCCTGGATCTGATCGATCCGGCTATCTACTTGTTGCAGGCGATACAGTCCCAGCGCGGCGCTCATGGTTCGATTATACCCTTACGGACCTCAAATATTATGAAGTCCTTTATTGAGTCGGAATATTATAGTAATTGTAAACTGCCTGTGATAACTGTGCGAAAAGCAGGGAAACCGGATCCCAGACCGTTTGCTCCGGATGGTAAGCATAGATCACCAGGACATAGTTACCGCCTGGTGTGTATACGATCCCGGCGTCGCTGATATTCTTGATATACCCTGAAGCCGGATCCGTGATCCAGCCATGTTTGTGAGCGACCTGCGTCCCCTCTGGAACGCCTGCCTCGATCAGGACACCAATTTTGTCGGATGCCAGAAAGGCGATCGTTTGTTTACAGGCTTCACCTGTGATCTTCTCAGGGAAGGCAGCGATCAACGCGCCGCCGCCTGTTGTTGCACACTGATAAATATCTGCAAGCAACATGCCGATTTCGGAGGGAGTTGTCTGATTGAAAGAGTCCGGATCGGTGAACACGTCCTTGCGCTGATTGGCGGGCGTTTCGAACTTCTGCAAAAGCGGACATGGCGCCTCTGCGCTGCAAAAGAATCCGGCGAGGAATGTGTTGTTCAATCCGAGCGTTTTCATGTTTTGAGAGACAATCAAAGGGCCTGTCGTTGGATCGATTCGATTCATGATCGCATCCGAGGCATTGTTGTTTGATTGTTTCATCATTTCAACGACCAGGGCGTTTGTTTGTTCATCCAACAGCCCGGAACCGTTCTTAATATAATAAGATAGCAAAATCGGGATCTTTATCGTACTTGAAGCGGTAAAGGCAACATCCGGATTGACTGGGATCAATTCACCCTTGTCCATTGCAAAATGGATTTCCTGTCCATTCTGCAGGTCCTGCAAGTAGATCCCGATCACCCCGTCGAAGCCATCCACAGTGATGTTTTGCTGGAGCAATATCTCCAGATTTTGCATGGTAGGACGGGCCGCCACGCTGCGTTGAAAGGAGAGTACCACCGTGCGGTTATTGGGTGAGCGGAGTGTATCCTCGATTAAACGTACGGCACGGTCGATATCGAGGATGACACCGGGGGCACCTGCTGTGAATGTTGTGCTGCCGGGAACAGGCTGGGCAGGGGTGGGAGGCTCATCGTAGCGAGCCGAGATTTCATTTTGCAGATACGCTCTTAAACGTTCTTCGCTGATCGTCGCGCTTAACGGGACCTCGACCCGCTCCGGCTCGCGATTCCACAAATAGTTCCAAAAGCCGAGCCAGAAGGATCCGCCTGTCCGCTCCAGATCCGCTGCAGCGATCATGCTGTCCATATCCAGTTCGAAGCCGACCACCGAAGGGTCCACATGGATGACCGCTTCGCCGTATTGCACTTCGATGGGCGAGGAATAAACTTGTAGTACGCGCTCAGACGCGATCTGTGGGTCCACGCCGCCGACGGGAACACCGGCAATTGTCATTCCGGGTGGGTAGTTGTTGCGCTGGCGGCTGTACCCGATCAACGCAATGACGGTCAGCACGACGGCTATGGATAAGATCGCGATGGATATCCCGCGTAAAATAGGGACGGAACTACGGTTCCTCACACTGCCTCCGAAAACATGACAAATATCGTGAAAAAGTATAACACACTCATTTTTGCCTTTGTGCTAGAATAAATCTGGAGAACAGACCCTATTGGTTTTCATGATGCAGTCCAGTTTGTGATGCAGGGAAACCATTAGGGTTTTGGCTTTCCTACTCCAAATCCATCTGAGGACAGGAAAATGCTACGCTCTTTTTTCATCTATCTTTCCAAGGCGACCTGGGCGCAGAGGCTGATCACAAACTGGGGTTTTGCATGGCGTATGGCATCACGGTTCGTGGCGGGTGAGAGTTGTGCAGATGCGATCCGTGCGATCCGCGAGTTGAATGAGAAAGGTATCAATGCTACATTGGATCATCTGGGGGAACATACCTCCACTGTGGAGGAGGCAGATCGAGCGACCGAAGACGTTCTCACAGTCCTCAATGAAATCGACAAGGCGGGTGTCAGGGCAAATGTATCCATCAAGTTGACTCAGATCGGCATGGGGTTGGATGAAGAAATTTGTCAGCGAAACCTGGTGCGTATCCTGGAGCAGGCCAGGCAGTATGGAAATTATGTTCGCATTGACATGGAAGATACCCCCTACACAGATACAACGCTTGCTATTTACTACTCCATGGTGCAGCGCGGGTTCACTGTAAGCCAGGTCGGCATGGTTGTGCAGTCCTATCTGTATCGCACGGAAGCCGATGTGCGTAAACTGCTCGAATACAATACTCACATGCGGCTTGTCAAGGGCGCCTACAAGGAACCATCTGAGAAGGCTTTCCCGAAAAAAGCGGATGTCGACGCCAATTTTGACTTGTTGACCAAGCACATGATCGATGCCGCGCTCAAGGTCGAAGACAACAAGATCAGCGCGGATGGACGCGTCCCCCCGATCCCTGCGATTGCAACGCATGACGAAAAGCGGATCTCATTCGCAAGACAATATGCCGAAAAAGTTGGCTTGCCGAAGGAAGCGCTCGAATTCCAGATGCTCTACGGCATTCGCCGTGACCTGCAGGAGCAGCTCGTAAAACAAGGCTATCCTGTGCGTGTGTACGTTCCGTTCGGCACCCACTGGTATCCATACTTCATGCGTCGCCTCGCAGAGCGCCCGGCGAATATCTGGTTCTTCGTTTCCAATTACTTCAAGAAATAAATAAGTACACAGGTAGACAAGTAAACAGGTAAGCATGTGTGTACATGTTTACCTGTCTACTTTTTCCGTTTACAATTCCCCCATGTCCCCTCTTGCCCTTGTCACGGGCGCGGCGCATCGCTTGGGAAAAGTCTTCGCCTTGACCCTCGCGCGGCGTGGCTTCGACATTATCCTCCACTATCATCGATCGTTGGACGCGGCGCGTCAGACGCAGGCGGAAGTTGAATCCGCTGGCGGACGCGTCATCTTGTCCCAGGCAGACCTCACCGACCCGGCACAAATATCTTCCCTGCTCTCCGAAATTGATTCTTTGAACGTGCTAGTGAACTCTGCTGCGTTAATGTCAGATGAAAATGTACATTCCCTTACAGTTGAGAACTGGGATGCATCTCTCGATCTGAATCTGCGCGCGCCGTTCCTGCTTGCTCAGGCATGCGCAAAGAAGATGAACCGCGGCGGACTGATCGTCAACATCACGGATGTGGGTGCGCAAAAGGCATGGAGCCGGTATCCTTCCTATACCGTCAGCAAAGCCGCGCTCGAATCGCTGACTAGGGTTCTTGCGCGTGCCCTCGCGCCGGAAATTCGCGTCAATGCTATTGCACCGGGGTTGGTCCTGCAATCAGACATTGTCCCTGATGAGGAGTGGCAGCGACTGATCAACCGGATCCCGCTCAAGCGTCCCGCCCGAACCGAAGAGATCGCCTTGTCCCTCGAATTTTTGCTGGAGAACGAGTATATTACCGGGCAGACCATCGTTGTGGATGGTGGGTATTCATTGGTTTAACTCGCGCTCCCGGGCAAGCACCGGGACTTTGTGAGCGGAGGGCGTAGCCCGCAGTCGAAGCGTGCTTATTGGAGGAGAGTTTTATATGTCTGAAGTCAATGAACTTGCCGAAAAACTCAAATCGGAAGGGGAGAGGTTTGTTTCCATTTTTACCGGATTGACCGATGACCAATGGCATAAGGAAGTCTACACCGAAGGCGCCACATGGACGATCCGCAACGTGCTGGCGCACTTCGTCACCTCAGAGCGCGGGCTGCTCAAACTTTTCGATCAGATCCGTCAGGGGGGCACAGGCGCCCCGGATGATTTTTCGATTGACCGCTACAACGCTGCCATGCAGGCACGGACCCGGGAACTCAATCCGCAGGAATTGCTGGAACAATACAAGTCCATCCGCGCCGAATCCATCACCTGGACAGCGGGCTTGTCTGAAGCTGATCTGGATAGGCAGGGCAGGCATCCTTTTCTCGGTATGACCACCATCCGTGAAATGGTCAAGATGTTATATATCCATAACCTGACTCATTACCGTGATATGAAAAAGGTCATTAAAGGCTGATTACAAAAGATGCAAGGCGCGCAAACGAAAATCTAAGGGAAGTTATCATATTGTGCCAGCCATCAAACCTTAGTGTTCCTTTGTGTCCTTCGTGGTGAAAAAATGAACCTCCCTCCATTCAAACTCGAACGTTACTTTGCCGAATACGAATTCCATACCGAATACCTGCTCTGCTCGTCAGATTCTGAATCCATGTCCATCGCAGATTTGCTCGCGCTTGAAAAGGGCGCGGCAGAAAAATTCCAGCAGGTCTGGCTGGGCTATACTGAATCACAGGGCAGCCCTGCCTTGCACGCCGAAATCGGCAAGCTCTACGAAACGATCCAGCCCGATGAAATTCTCGTTCATAGCGGCGCAGAGGAGGCGATTTTCCTCTTCATGTTCGCCGCTTTCACGGAATACGACCATGTCATCGTTCATTCGCCCGGCTATCAATCCCTGGCGGAGGTGGCTCGTGCCGCTGGTTGTGATGTGAGTCCCTGGCCGGCGCGCGAAGAAAACGGCTGGTCGCTCGACCTGGACGAACTCCGTCACCTGATGCGGACGAACACGAAAGCGATCATCATCAACACACCGCATAACCCGACCGGCTATTTGATGTCCCGTGAAGATTACGAAGCCGTGCACAAATTTGCCCAGGAGAAGAAACTTCTGCTTTTTTCCGACGAGGTGTACCGCGAATCGGAGTATGATCCTGCAGCTCGGCTGCCTGCCGCCTGTGACATCGGTGGTCATGCCGTTTCACTGGGCGTGACATCCAAAACCTACGGGCTGGCCGGTCTGCGCATTGGATGGATCGCCACAAAGAACAAGAAAATCTACGAAAAGATGGCATCCCTCAAGGACTACACCACGATCTGCAACTCCGCGCCCAGCGAGTTTCTTGCCGAAGTCGCCATGCGCAATCGGCACAAACTTGTCGAGCGGAATGTTGGTATCATCAAAGAGAATCTTAAGATCATCGATGATTTGTTTGCCCGGTATTCCAATCTCTTTTCCTGGGTGCGCCCACAGGCCGGCTCGATGGCTTTCCCACGTTACCTTGGCGGTAATGTCGAAAAATTTTGTGATGACCTGGTGAAAGGAGCTGGTATTCTCCTTTTGCCAGGCTCCATGTATGATGATGCCCGGAATCACTTCCGTCTGGGATTGGGAAGAAAGAACCTCCCCCAGGCGGTTGGGAAACTGGAAGACTTTCTTTCCAAATAAAAGACCCTGCCATCTTTCCTTTGCGCACTTTGTGTTTAAAAAATCGTAAATCGGAAATCCAAAATTGAAAAATCTCCTCCGCCTTTCCCGTCCTCTCCATCTGCTCCTCGCCGCGCTCACGTATTTTCTCGGCACGAGCATTGCCAACTATCTTGGTAAATCTCTCCGCACCGACTCCTTCTGGCTGGGGTTTGTTGCTGTCCTGTTTTCGCAGGCAAGTATGAACTTGCTGGTCGAAGTCTTTCGGCCCATCAATGAACCCATCGTTGAAGGTGAAACCATCAAAGACCGGCTCGCACTTCGTAATAACGCGCTTTATGTTTCGATTGCAGCGCTTACGGCAAATGCAGTAATTGCTTTCCTGCTCTATAACAACGGTCATCTTTCCGTGCCAGCCTTTTTCTTTATTTTGCTTTCGCTTGTTCTTGTTCTGGCATATTCCATTCCTCCTTTCCGTTTTATCAATCGTGGCTTTGGTGAATTCATCCTTGCAGCCCAACTGGCCTATGTCACTCCATCCATTGGATACATTCTGCAGGCCGACCAAACGCATCGCTTCCTGATTGTCACCCTTCCGTTGACGTTCCTGGCATTTGCCTATTTCCTTGTTATGGATTTTCCTGCCTTTGCTGCGGACACGAAGTATGCCCGCAATACATTTCTGACAAGTCTTGGTTGGGAGCGTGTTGTCCCTTTGCATAATCTTTTCATTTCGCTTGCCTATTTTTTCTTTTTGTTTCTACCAGTCTTCGGACTCTCATTTTCCCTCGTCTGGCCTGCCTTGCTGACACTGCCCTTCGCTCTGTTCCAGATTTACCTGCTTCGTAATATCTCGCTCGGCGCTCCAACCAACTGGACTCTTCTGACTGTGACAGCTCTCGCCGTATTTGGACTCAC
>DASTJG010000580.1:0-10434 GCA_035716785.1 Anaerolineales bacterium | reverse complement strand
TTAGGGGGTCGACGAGGCGTCCCATGGCATCGCCGCCGTAGGTCAGTTTTTCAAGTTGAATGTCAAACATCCCGGGGTTCACTTCTGCTTGTACAGTTCCCACAATTTGCCGAGTACCGATTCCAAACGGGCAGCCAGTTGGTCTGCCTTGCCGGTTGTGACGTCATCTTCATTGGAAAATACCGCGTAAGGAACGTTTTGTCCGCGCATGTTCATGTAGCCGTTCTCACCCGGAGCAACGATAGCCCAATCATCGTCACGGTATAGACGTTCCATCTTCTCATCGGAAAGCCCATGCTCGAGGATGCTATCCGGTTTCTCGGGATTGAAGCGACGCCGGTTCTTGCGCAGGGATTCCTCGAATGGCACGCGCACGTACAGGATCACGGCGCGCTCGAGGATTTCATCAGACACATGCTGGAAAGCTTCCCGATATCCCCCATGCTCGCTGCCGCGCGAGAATTCGATCAGCGCGGTGGTATGGTCGTGATAAGCAGCATCGTCGCGCACCTTTTTGGCATAGTCCAGACTCAATCGCTCGATGAGCACATGCCAGAGTTCCTTGAACTTGAAGTAGCCACCTTCATCGCTATGCAGACGCGGCAGGCCGAATGTCTTGCTCAGGATGTCATCTTCCTCGAACCAGGCCCATAGCATCGGAAAATCGTCGAGCACTTCCAGACAGGCAATGTGAAAACGTTCGCGGCGAACGTCAGCAGAAAGACCGGTTAGAAAATCAATGATCTCACTCTTGCCCGAAGCCGGGCGGCCGATCAGGACCAGGACATCGAAGGTGTCTTCAGCCATAAATAAAAGCAGGGGCGACGTTACGTCGCCCTTACACATTACCGCAGGAAGAAGGAGAGCACAACCAACACAACAATGAAGAACCCCGCCAGGGTGCCAATGCGTGCCAGGTCTTTTTTCACATACGTGTAATCCGGATTGAACTCAGTGCGTACCGGTGTAGAGGTCATACTCACTGAGGTCGTTCTTCTGGTTTTCTTAGCCATTTCTTTATTCCTTTTCTTTCGTCATTACGCAAATGGAAAATTGCTGCGTCGCAATGACTTCATCAATTTTGTAACCGCGCAAAAACAACAATGCGCTGTTTATTCACAAGATAGGGATAGCACGAGATCAATGTCACCGTTGGGTTGCCTGTGGAGGCCATCACTTCGACCGCGGTCGGTTCCACGATGGCTGTGCGATCCACAACATAAACATATTGCCTTTGCTGTGTGTATAAGATCACCTGGTCACCGGGTGCAAGCTTATCGAGGTAACGGAACAACTCGCCATACACATCGTTGTGCGCCGACAAGACCACATTCCCGGTCTGCCCGGGGTTGGCAGAGCCAATGTTCTGTCCCACGCCCTTCTTGAGCTGCTCCCAGCCATCGCCCTGAACAACCGGCGCGTCGATATCGAGCGCCGGAATCTGAATGCGGATCGCCTGGTCAGGCGCGGGAGTCGGGATGGGAAGATTCGCCAGGGATTGCACCATCGGCTGCAAGTGTGCAGGAATTTCATCCGTGTTCGGGCGCGTGTTGCCCTGTGCATCAGGCGGCATATGCCCCGACGGCAGGACGACAGCCATGACCAGCGGTGTCGGCGTGAACGTTTCCTGGATCAATGCCGAGGCGACCTCTTTATTCAGATCACGCAGAATCCCAAATCCGCTGATAAGGACCCCAACGAGTCCGATCACCGCCAGGACTTCCACCGCCAAAAGGGCTCGGTCCATCGCCCGCCGGCGCTTCGAAACCGGGACTTCGGCCTGGTCTGTGGTCCCTTCGAGCGTTTCCACCACCGGGGCAGACTCGCCATCCGTTAGAACATCCGGCGCAACGTTCACAACCCGGCCAGTTCTTTTAAAGTGCTCCAACCTCGCGCGCCGCGCCCCGCGCCGTTTCTCGATCAGCAAACGGCGTAACTCTTCCACAGACATATCTTCGGGTGCTTTGCGTCTTGGCATGGCGAAGCGGATTATACCGCATGGACTATAACCAATTGGGATTGTCAATTTTAAGTACCCTCGTTATAATGTTAGTCCTTCGGGCGGGTAGCTCAGCTGGTTAGAGCACTGCTTTGACATAGCAGAGGTCGCAGGTTCGAGCCCTGTCTCGCCCACAGTGTAAGTAGATAGGTACACAAGTAATAAGTAAACCGCAGTGACCGGGACGAGTACGTGGTCAGTTTCCTGACAGGGAGAAGAGGTCTGTGATTGAGAGCCTCTTCCGGGAAATCCACCGAAAACCACCCGCGAGCGTGAGTCTGAACGTAGGGATGGGCTGCTGCCCATCCGTACAAATAAGAGGAACGGATGGCTCCGTTAGAGGCTCGAGAGATATCCTCAGTAGAGGATAAATCGGGTGGAACCGCGTGGATCAAATTCTCGCCCCGTGTTCGGGCGAGTTTTGTTTTTAAACCTCACCTAACCCTCCGTCCCACTGCGTGGGACACCTCCCCTTCCCTCTCCACGAGTGGAGAGGGAAGGGGAGGCAGGTGGGGATGGGTGAGGAGGAGGTCGCGATGACTACAGATGACGCCACTACTCGTCAGCGACTCGGAGGTTGTTAACCGCCTCTTCGGGTCGCGCAAAGTCCATTTGGCGGTAGCAACCATACGTCTAGAAAGGAAGCGAGAATGTCGCAACAAGTTCAGGAAAAATACGAAGAGTCTCATCTTTATAAAATCCGTCATTCTGCCGCGCACATCATGGCGCAGGCTGTCGTGGAAATGTTCCCCGAGGCAAAATATACGATCGGTCCGCCGGTTGAAAATGGTTTTTATTACGATTTTGACTTACCGCGTAATCTCACACCTGAAGATCTGGAACAGATCGAAAAGCGCATGAGGCAGATCGTTCAGGGCAAGCATGAGTTTCAGAAGCAGGTTATTTCGGCAGAGAAGGCGCGTGAAATATTCAAAGACCAGCCTTACAAGATCGAGCTGATCGAAGGCCTTGAAAAAGGCGGTCTCGACGAATATGGCAATCCGCTCAAGGAGAAGCCGGAAATCTCGATCTACCAGCACGACACATTTGTAGACCTGTGCCGCGGACCACATGTCCAAAACACGAAAGAGGTCAGGCAGGACGCCTTCAAGCTGATGTCCATCGCGGGCGCGTACTGGCGCGGCGATGAGAACAACAAGATGCTCCAGCGCATCTACGGCACAGCCTGGGAGAACGCGCAGCAGCTCAAGGATTATCTCCATCAATTGGAGGAAGCCAAGAAGCGCGATCACCGCAAGCTCGGCAAGGACCTGGAGATCTACATCTTCGATGACGAAGTGGGACCCGGACTGCCGCTCTGGCTGCCGAATGGCGGCGTGATGATCGAAGAGTTGGAAAAACTCGCCAAAGAGATGGAAGAGAAAGCCGGCTATTTGCGCGTCAAAACACCCAGCGTTTCCAAGGAAGATCTGTTCCTGCATTCGGGGCATCTGCCTTATTATGCCGAGAGCATGTACCCGCCCATGGAAATCGAAGGCGTAAAGTATTACGTCAAGCCGATGAACTGCCCAATGCACCATAAAATTTTTGGTTCCAAGGGTCGTTCCTATCGTGACCTGCCGATCCGCCTGGCGGAATACGGCACGTGCTATCGCTATGAAAAATCCGGCGAGCTGTTTGGCCTGATGCGCGTCCGTTCGATGCAGATGAACGACGCCCACATCTACGTCACGGAAGACCAGTTCGAAAAGGAATTCCTGGCTGTTGTCGATCTATATATCAAATACTTCAAGCTATTTGGCATCGAGAAATACGTCATGCGTTTGTCCCTGCACAGCAAGGCAGGGCTGGGCAAGAAATATGTAGATAATGAGCGTCTGTGGCTCAAGACAGAAGACATGGTCCGCCGTGCAATGAACAGCGGCAATGTGCCGTACGTCGAAGCGGAAGATGAAGCTGCATTCTATGGCCCAAAGATCGATGTGCAGGTCTGGAGTGTGATTGGACGTGAGTTTTCCCTGGCCACGAACCAGGTAGACTTTGCCCAGCCTGCGCGCTTCGATCTGAAGTTCACGAACAAGGAAGGCAACGAAGAGATGCCATTGTGCATCCACCGTGCGCCACTGAGCACGCACGAGCGTATGATCGGCTTCCTGCTCGAGCATTACGCGGGCAACTTCCCGGTCTGGCTTTCCCCGGAGCAAGTACGCGTCATCCCGATCACGGATGGGCAAAATGAGTATGCGGAAAGCATTGTGCAGCAACTCCGTGAAAACGGAATTCGTGTCCACGCCGACATCAGCGCCCAGCGCATGAACGCCAAGATCAGGCAGGCACAACTCATGAAAGTGCCGTACATGCTCGTGGTTGGTGAAAACGAGATGAACGCCGGGCAGGTCTCCCTGCGTGTGAGAGACGGTAGCCAGCAGAACAATATCCCGCTGGGTGAGTTCATGTCGCGGGCAAAGGATAAGATTGTAAGAAGAGCATCCGAGTTGTAAGAAAACAAATTGGAAACATGACTCACCCCGAAATTAATTTTCAGGGTGAGTCTCTTTTTTAAGAAAAAAAGGGATGTGGGTGCCGTGGGTTCTCGTCACGAATTTACGCGAATCCCCGGCACCGACCCGCCGGGGCGGTATGGCACGAACTTTGAAGTGATTCGCGACAATTCGTGAAATTCGCGGCGACCGTGCTTTGTGAATCGGCGGGATAGGGATGTCGTTTGTCCTTGGATTAAGTTTGGGGTTAATCATGTTTCCAGGCCTATTTGCTCGGTGGTATCCAAGTCAATGTCCAGGGACCCTGAAGCGGAACCGACTCATACAAGGAAAACTCCACAGTGAGTTGTCCAGTTGGAGGAACGTCCGGATAGATTAGCGAATACTTGAGTACCGGTTCGCTCCCGTGATCATCTATAGATGAAGAAGACGAATTCCCAACAATATCGAAAAACATGGCTACTTCTTCCGGTACATCAATGCTGGAATGATAATTAAAGAGATACCCATCTTCTATCATTTCCACCGAATCGATAATATATTCATATTGCCCCGCATGAACCGGGAGATTTAATTGCCACACCTGCCCGATCTGTGGGTTGGAACCTGTATCAAAATTGAATTGGGTTGTGTGATCTACACCGATCTTGATTTGATCCAGGGTCATTGTCAAAGGTCCCTGAACAGGCTTTGCGATCTCATATGCCCAATAACGCGGCACCCAATAACAATCATGGGTTTCCGGTTGAATGTCATCACGTACTTTGAAAGCAACTGTATTTCCGGCAGCATCTTTTATCTCAGGCAAATTATCGTAAGGATCGTCGCTTATTTCCAAGCCTCCCGGCAAATCTCCTGCATCGGTAAAGCTGCCAACCAAAATATATGAATCTGGCAATTCAATTACCTTATCGAGGTATAGTCCAGAACCATTGGGAAAGGATGATTCGCAGGGCTCAGGTGTAAATGCCATGTCGAAAGTGGGTGTTGGCGTTGTAGCAAACTCGGGGTTCGAGGCGACAAAGGTTGCGCCGATCTCAACACCGGGAGTTGCATAATCCTTTGGAGCAGGAGACAACTTGAGCGGGATCTGCCAATTTTCCGGTCCAGTCCCTTCCGGCAAGAATACGATACAAGGAAAAGTAAATGTAATATTGCTTACATCAGCCGGAATAGGCGGATAGTTGATTGTCGTTTCGAAATTTATGGGATATCCCATCCGCCCTCCGCGTGGACCCATACCTCCATCCACAGCGTTCAGGGTATAACCATCCGGAAGTTGCAAAGACGGCAGATCGCTGCACATTGGCTGATCATCTGTCGGCCAGAAGAGACCATCGATGGTATAGGCAATAAAGGTGCGATCAGAATCAGCTACCACCTGGGAAACGGTAATCGTTAGTCCATCTCTTTCTGCAACAACAGGTTCGGTCAATATACGTAAAGGCACACTTTGATCCACGATGCCAACGCCGGGAATATAACCGGTCACTTTTCCGATTGCATAAGCAACGCCGCTCAGCGCCAGCAGGATCAACAAGGCAAGCAACATAGCCACCAATGGACGAGTTTGAAGCATTTTCATGAAAGACATCCTTTCGGGAACAACCTGCCTCCGTTCCACGTTCCGGCGGAGTTGCGCTTCCAGACGGGCAGCGAACTCCGGTCGCGGCGCAGGCGCAGAATAGTATTGCTCCAGTGTCTCCTGGAGTGCCTGGGGAAGTTTGGGATTCAATTTACTCATCGCCAGCCTCCCACTGCGCGCGCAGTCCATCCAACACACGATAAAGCGACATCTTGACCGCCGCCTCCTTTCGCCCGAGCAGCGCGGCGATATCGGCAAAACTCAACTCCGCAGAGAAACGCAGTTGCAGTAACTCACTCTTCTCTTCATCCAGAGCCGCCAGGAGTTGTTTCAAGCGTCTCATGTTATCGCGGTCTTCCAATCCGTCGGGGATGCCTAGCAGCGCCTCCGGCACATCCTCCAGCGAATCCATTCCTGGCTTGCGGTAGCGATCCGCCAGGCGTCGACGCGTGATCGTGAACAACCAGGCGACGAACTGCCCGCGTTCGCGATAACTGGAAAGACCATCGAGTGCTTCGAGGAATATCTGGGCGGTCAGGTCCTCAGCCGCGGCGACATCTCCACCCACCCGCCGGAAGATGAAACGATAGACAGGTGTCAGATAGCGGCGATAGAGTTCGGCAAAGGCGTCGGCATCACCCGCGCGGCTTCGTTCGGCGAGGGCGCTCTCGTTGAGCATCGCGTAGTTCGTGGAAACCAGTCTGGACTGCATTCAATACTGTTATCGGAAAGAATGCCAAAAAGTAACAGGCACACGCTACTTTGAGCGCCTGAATTTTAAACGAACAGGCGGAGGAATCCTCCGCCTGTTTTCTTTGCGCCCCGAATTTGAAGAGGACCAATCCAGTTATTGTCATAGTAGGTTCAAAGTGGGTTGGTTTTGCATTTTCTTCATTCTTCTGCCAGAGAATAATAAGGAATTTCCGATGAAAACCCACCGTTTTATTGACGATTCCCCCTTGTGCATGGTATTATTCGCCCGCAAACCAGCCAAGGGCTGGTCAACTGTTTTGAAATAGGAGAAACTTATCAGCGCTACAGATTTTCGAGTAAATGAGGGCATCCGCGTTTCGGAGGTCCGACTGATCGGGGCGGATGGCGGCAACGTTGGTGTCGTTCCCATCAAACAAGCCCTGCAGATCGCCCGCGACGCCGAATTGGATCTTGTGGAGGTTTCGCCCAACGCCACCCCACCAGTCTGCCGCGTGATGGACTTTGGAAAGTTCGTCTACGAACGGGCAAAGAAGGACCGTGAGGCGAAGAAATCTCAAACTAAGATCGAGGTCAAGGAAATCCGCCTGCGCCCCAAAACGAATGAAGCCCATCGCGGTTTCAAAGTGGACGATGCCCGCCGCTGGCTGCTGCAGGGACATAAAGTCCGGGTCACCATCAAGTTCCGCGGCCGCGAAATGGACTACCCCGAAATCGCGCTCGAAGACCTGAAAGAGATCGCTGCTGACCTGGCAGATGTAAGCACAGTCGAGCAGTCCCCACAAATGGAAGGGCGCACCATGCTCGTCGTACTGGCGCCCAGCAAAGGCAGCCCGAAAAAGAAAGAAAAGGGCGACCAGCCTGAAGGACAGGATCGCGCCCAACCCAAGGCTGAGAAGGCTGGCGTTGAGCCCAGTCGAAACGAAGCGCAAGCTTAATAAAGTAAGTCCCAACGATGTTGAAATCCGCGGGTCAGCACGAAGACCCGCGTTTCGCTTCTTATTTACTAAAGTACTAGGCCCCATGATGTTGTCTACATAAAAGATATAAAGTCATGGTTTAGAACAAACGCAGCACTGCGTATTTTGTCTGAAAGGAGCAAGCAAGAATGCCTCGCAAAGCAAAAGCTGGTGGCAAGACCAAATTGAAGACCCATAAGGCGACTTCCAAGCGTTTTCGCCTGACCGGCGCCGGCAAAGTGGTGCGCACCAAAGGCGGCAAAAGCCATCTGCGCCGCAACACATCCAAGCGCACAAAAGCCCAGCTGTCTGAAATGCAGACCGTGAAAGCCCGCAAGATCATCAAGCGCGTCAAGCGCCTTGCGCCCAACATGGAATAGAGGCAGGCTGAAGCCTGCCGCAAGGTCGTAATCATTTTTAGTTGCGGCTTTCGGGTGTTCGCAACTGGCGTGGCCTGAGGAAGGACGCCGACGCCCGCGAGACCGCAGGAGGTCAAGAATGGCTCGTGTAAAGGGAGGCCCACAAGGGCATCTACGTCACAAGAAAGTTTTGAAGATCACAAAGGGACAGCGCGGTGCAAAGCATCGTCTGTTCAAGCGTGCGAATGAGGCCATGCTCAAAAGCCTCTGGTACGCCACCCGTGATCGCCGCGTCCGCAAGCGCGACATGCGCAAACTGTGGATCGCCCGCATCAATGCCGCGGCCCGTTTGAATGGGACCACCTACAGCAAGCTGGTGGCAGGGTTGAAGAAAGCAAATATCGTTCTCAACCGCAAGATGCTCTCTGATATGGCAATCCGCGAACCAGCGACATTCGCTGCCGTGGTTGCGAAAACCAAATAAATCCCGTAGGGGCGACCAGCTTGGTCGCCCCTACAATATTTAACGGGGGTAAAATCATTTCATGAACAAGGTTCTAACCGAACGCAATCTTCCAACCGGTCAAACGATTCAAATTGTGCAAGGCGACATCACGATCGAAGAGGTGGATGCTATCGTTAACGCGGCGAATGAACACCTCCAGCACGGAGGTGGCGTGGCCTGGGCGATCTCGAAAAAAGGTGGACCTGCCATCCAGAAGGAATCGGATGCCTGGATCCGGCATCACGGGTCAGTCTCGCATGCGCGTCCCGCCTGGACCTCGGGCGGGCTCCTGCCTGCGAAATACGTGATTCACGCCGTGGGACCCGTCTGGGGTGACGGTGACGAGGACAACAAACTCGAATCCGCCGTGACAGCTTCCCTGCGTGCAGCCGAAGAACTCAAGTGTTCCTCGATTGCGCTGCCTGCCATCTCCACCGGCATTTTCGGCTTTCCAAAGGACCGCGCCGCCGGGATCATCTTTTCCGCGATCGAAAAATTCTTTATTGAGAATTCCATGCCAATCCTGAAGACCGTCAAACTGGTTTTGTATGACCAACCAACCGTGGACGTCTTTCTCAAAACCTGGCAGGACAAGTGGGGCACATAAACTGTGATCACATCATCACAAAATTCAAAGATCAAACTGGTCCGCGCCTTGCTGGGGCGAGCGAAAGAGCGTCGTGAAGAAAACGCGTTTATTGCTGAGGGTGTGAGGCTTGTAGAAGAAGCGGCAAATAGCAATTGGAAATTGCGGTTTGCATTACATGATGAGACCCTCAGCGAACGAGGCAAGTCCCTGGCTGAACACCTGATTTCGCGCGGTGTTGAGGTGGAGATGATTTCAGAAGGTTTGATGAAATCATTGAGCGAAACAGACACGCCGCAGGGAATCCTCGCTGTCCTTGAACTCACAAATTTACCTATTCCCGATTCCCCAAACTTCATCCTCATCCCTGACCAGGTCCGCGACCCGGGTAACCTCGGCACACTGCTGCGCACCGCCGCGGCGACTGGCGTGCAAGCCGTCCTGATCCCTCCCGAAACGACAGATGCCTTCGCGCCGAAAGTCGTGAGGGCCGGGATGGGGGCGCACTTCCGATTGCCGATCCATGCGATGACCTGGGAAGAGATCGAAGCACAAACAAAAGGCTTGCAAATCCATCTCGCGGATATGGGCGGAACTTCCTGCTGGGAAACAGATTTGCGTCAGCCGCTGGCATTGATCGTAGGTGGAGAGGCAGAAGGAGCAAGCAAAGAAGCACGCGAGTTGGCAAATGGGCAACTCAGCATTCCAATGGTGGGAGAGATGGAATCCTTGAATGCGGGCGTAGCGGGATCCGTGTTGATGTTTGAGGTGGTGAGGCAGAGGAAATCCGCTGGCTGAGTAGCCCCGTGTTCTTCGGGGCGTATCGAAACCAGTATTTTGCATGCCAACAAAAAATCGCTTGAAATAGGTGGTTTCGATATGGGCTTCGCCCTACTCAACCACCGTGGAAACCAAAATGAAAATCCGTTCCATCACTTATTTTTGCAATCCCAAATATCCTCTCCATGAAAAAAACCTGCAGAGCGCGGGACAGTTCCTCGCCAAAGCCAGATCCGCATATGAAGCCGCGGGCTACGAGGTACAGACGGTGCGACTGGCGACGGTTCCATTTCCGCAACTGCTCGGCGAGGCAAATATCGGCAGGCTACCAGAACTCACCAGTCAAATTATTGACATCGCTCAACAGTTCAAAATCGGATATGTCTCTCTCGGTCCCGCACTACCAGAGATGCCGCACAGCTATGAAGTGATTCCCGAAGCTATTTTCGTTTCCAAAAATGTTTTCTTCGGCGGGGTGATGGCGGATA
>DASTJG010000579.1:0-3845 GCA_035716785.1 Anaerolineales bacterium | reverse complement strand
GGGGCGTACCCCAAGTAAGCTTCTCGAACTTCATCGTTGTGCAGGAGTTCCTTGCCCGTGCCTTTTCCAACGATCCGTCCCTGTTCGAGAATATAAGCGCGGTCTGCCAACTCCAGCGCCTGCCGCGCATTTTGTTCCACCAGGAAGATGGTGACTCCTTCATCGTTCATTCGTTTGATGATCTCAAAAATATTCGCGACGATGAGAGGCGCCAGCCCGAGCGAGGGCTCATCGAGCATGAGGAGCTTTGGCAACCCCATCAAGGCGCGTCCAATGGCCAGCATTTGCTGTTGACCGCCACTCAACGTGCCCGCACGCTGCTCCTGTCGTTCCCTCAATATGGGGAAAAGTTCGAAGACGTGTTCGAGTGTCTTGAAACGCGACTTTCTGGCATGTGAGGCATAAGCCCCAAGTTCCAGGTTATCCAGCACACTCAGCCCGCCAAAGAGCCGCCGCCCCTCCGGGACCAGGATCATCCCCTCTTCGACGATCTGGTAGGCGACAAGCGAATGCAGGGCAGTATCTCCCAATTTGACGGTACCCGCTGACGGTGGGTGAAGACCGGCGATCACGCGCATCAGGGTTGTCTTCCCGGCGCCGTTCGCGCCAATCAGGCCGACGATCTCACCTTCATTGACTTGCAGGGACACACCCCTTAATGCCTGGGCATCCCCGTAGAAAGCATCGATATCGCGGACATCCAGAAAACTAGTCATGGAAGGATTTCCCTAAGTAGGCATCGATGACCTTCTGATCCCGCGCAATCACTTGAGGGCCCCCCTCTGCGATCAGGTCTCCCGCGTTCAGCACTACGATCCGGTCGGCGATCTCAAAAAGGGCCTTCACCAGATGCTCTACGACGATCACAGTGATGCCCATCTCGCGAACACTTTGGATCAGTTTCATGGAAGCCAGCACCTCGGATGGGTTCAACCCGGCCAGCAATTCGTCCAGCAAAAGTAATTTAGGCCGGGCCGCCAGGGCACGCGCGAGTTCCAACCGCTTGCGATCCACAAGAGTGAGATTCTGAGCTTTGTCTGCGGCGCGCACGGCAAGCCCGACCTGTTCGAGGATCTGGAGCGCGTCGGACTCGGCCTGAGCTCTGTGCCTGGTAGAGTCATGACCGTATATCCTGCCAATCGCGACATTGTCCAACACCGTTAACTGCGGGAACGGTCGCGCCAGTTGGAAGGTTCGGGCAATGCCCAGCCAACAGCGTTTGTGCCGGGCAAGCGCAGTGATGTCTTGGCCCTCAAAGAGGATCTTGCCCTTATTGGGAGAATAGACTCCGGTGATCAGATTGAAGAGCGTAGTCTTTCCGGCGCCATTGGGACCGATCAGCCCGATGATCTCGCCCCTGCCGACAGCCATCGACACAAAATTAACGGCCATGAGTCCGTTGAATGATTTAACGACATGCTCTAGTTGGAGGAACAACGCTGGTCTCCTTATGGCTCTTTTTGGGTTGACCTGCCAGATTAAAAACCTGGCAGGTCTTATCCTTGGTTATCGTTCACTCCATGCCGGAGCGGGGTAAATGATCGGGACCACAGCAATATCCTCCGGCCAGACCAGCTTTTGCTTCCCGTCCTGGTACTGGCTCACGACCGTAATCACATTACCGGTGCCATCGGCGTTGAAAGTAACCGGCCCGGCGACCGTTGTCATATCCGTCGCAGCGAGCGCATCGCGGATTGCCGTGGGATCGAGACTATTGGCACGTTGGATCGCATCCACCAGGATTTGGACGGTGGAGTAAGCGGGGGCGGTGGTACCAGCCGCGGTTTTGCCAAAGGCTGCCTCATGGCGCTTAACCATATCCAGAGCGCCGGGGAAATCCGCCTCCGGATTGCCGCCCGCCGACAGAAGGACATAATCGCCATCTTTGCCCATGTTTTCAGGCCAGGTAACAGCATCAGCTCCGCGTACGATCGCAGTGATCCCCGGATTGAAGTCCAGTTCCTTCATCTGCTTGACGAGGGTGAGCGCATCCGGCGGATTGGGCAAAGCCAATACAGCCTGGGCGCCTCCATCCCTGGCCTTGAGGATCAGATCCGAAAAGTCAGTGGACCCGGGAGCGTACGTTTCATCTGCAACAATCTCGTATCCACGCGCTTCGGCTTCCTGTCGCCAGGCGCCTCCCAGTTCCGCGCCCCAGTCTGTTGTTTCGGCAAAGATAGCAACCTTAAGTGGTTTCGGATCGAGGGTATCGAAGACGTCAAAGTAAGCCTTGGCCAGACTTGGCGATTTGGGGAAGGGAGAGAAGAGGTACTGGTAGCCTTGCTGATGGATCTGGTAAAGGGCAAAGGCAACACCAATATAAGGTACTTTGTTCTTCTCAGCGATGGCTGCCGCGGCGGCATGCAGATCGCTTCCAAAACCACCCAGGTAAGCCACGACGTTCTCTTCTGAATAGAGCGTCTCCATATGTTGTACCGTCTTGGTTGGGTCAGACTCATCGTCCAGGATAACCAACTCCAATGGGATTTTCGCACCCATCACCTCCACCCCGCCAGCCTTGTTGATATCCTCCGCTGCCAGCACGTACCCGTTCCTGACCTGGTCGCCGCCCGCCGCGTACCGTCCGGTCAGCGGCACAACGACGCCAACCTTGATCGTGTCCGGGAGATCCGCGGCCGGTTCCGTGGCTGCCTCGGTGGGCGCTTCCGTCATCGGCGCTTCCGTTGGACCGGTTTCCGGGATGACCGGCGTTGCTGTGGCGGGCGATCCACAGGCAGCAAGAACCACAGCAAAAATCAGAACGATAGGAATCATCCGTAAGGTGATCCTATGAGCAGCTCCTCTGTTGGTCTTTTTCATTCTTCCTCCAATTTATAAAATAAACTCTCAAGGATACGAATAAAGTTTTTTCGAACTATGTCGAATCACTCTCCTTTCTCACTTATTGTCATTGCGAGCCTACGGGAAGCAATCTCATGTACGATTAGTGAGATTGCTTCGCCGCCGCTTCGTCTGCGCTCTCGCTGGTCGCTCCGCAGGGCAAAATACGCCCATTTCGTTCAGCGCGATGCGGCTCGCAATGACGGAAACTCTTTTCATCAGCGTCCAATCTCTTCCAGGCTATGTCCCGGCACAACCGGAGTGCCATAGCGATAAAACGTCTTCGCAAGCTGGCTGCCAAACCAGATGCTGCTCTTTTCCAGATCGATCTCGTTGGCCACGTTCCAAACCACGGTCTTCCAATCCGGGTCGAAGATCAAATAGCCGGTATCACCGAAAAGCTCGATCCGGTTGCCGCCCGGCTCGAAACAATACAGGAAATAGGCCTGGGTCGTCCCATGCTTGGCGGGACCGCTTTCGATGCGTATGTCTCGTTCTGAAAATATGTCGGCAATATCCAGGAGATGTTGGGGAGTGCCGTACCAGTAAGCAACATGATGGAAGCGTCCGCGCGAACCAGTGGAATCGCGCATCAACGCCAGCTCATGCACCAGCGCGCTGACGCTCAACCACGACCCGACAATGGCTCCGCCGTCTCCGATTTTCTGCTCACGAAGGAGGAACCCCAGCGTGTTCATGGCGAAATCGGTGTTCCCAACCACATCACTGACCATGAGATTGACATGGTCAATGCGTCGCACGGGCACACCGCGCAGAGGTCGTTTCGAGGGTCGATTGCGAAGTTTGCTGGCGAGATCGGGTGACGCCTGGAAGTATTCAAGATCCCATAATACTTTCTGGCGGTGACCATCCGGAGAGCAAAACATATAGGCGCGCCCATGAGCGTAGTCTGTTTCTGTCCAGCCGGTGCCTAGACCCGAGGCTTCGATACGCATCGATAATTGCTCCAGCGCTTGAGGCGAGGAGGCGCGCCAGGTTACTTC